>JBGPYK010000373.1:0-3635 GCA_041493245.1 Methylomirabilia bacterium
ACGCGCCCTTTCGGCGCGTGGTAGTAGACGGGGTCCCGCTCGTCACCCCGGTAGGAGACGAGGAAGAAGCACGGGATCCGGTACAGGTGGACGAGCGAGGCGATAACGGCACCGCAGTTGAGCAGCCCCGCGTTCTGGATGACGACGGCGGCGCGGGCGCCGACGAGGCCGGCGCCGCAAGCGATCGCGACCGCCTCCTCTTCGCGAGCGACGTCCACGACGCGGAGCCGCGGAGACTTCCGCAGCTCCTCCATGAGCCAGCCGATCCACGTGTCGGGTACCGTGGGGACGAGCGTGACGCCGGCCTCCTCGAGCGCGCGCACGATCCGCCGCGCGCCCTCCCGCGTGGTCACCTCGGGACCGGCCATCAGGTGACCTCCAGGAACGCGTCGGGGGCGAGCCGGACGGTCACGGTCTCGTCCGGCGAAAGCTGCACGCTCCCCCGCACCGTCGCCAGCAGTCGCTGCCCGCCGGCCAACTCGAGCCGGACCTCGCTGTGGTCACCGAGGTACATGACGCCAATCACGCGCGCGGTCAGCGTGTCGGAGCCCATGCCGCCCAACTCCACGCGCTCCGGCCTCACAACGAGGCGAACCGTGCGTCCCGGCGCCGGCGCTGGGCGCAGCGCGACGCGAAGCCTCAGGCCGCCCGCCAGCTCTACCGTCTCGCCGTCGACGGCGCGCCCCTCCAGCACGCTGGAGGCCCCGATGAAGTCGGCGACGAAACGGGTGGCCGGCCGCTCGTAGACGTCGCGTGGCGGCCCCAGCTGCTCGATGCTGCCGGCGTTCATCACGGCCACGCGGTCCGAGAGCCCGAGCGCCTCGTGCTGATCGTGGGTGACGAAGACCGTGGTGATGCCGATGGTCCGCTGGATGTCCCGCAGCTCCGCGCGCATCTCCTCGCGGAGCTTGCGGTCGAGCGCCGCCAGCGGCTCGTCGAGCAGCAGCACGCGCGGGCGGATCACCAGCGCGCGCGCCAGCGCCACCCGCTGCTGCATCCCGCCCGAAAGCTGGTGGGGCCGCTGGTCCGCCGCGCCCGGCAGCCGGACGAGGGCGAGCGCCTCCCGCACCTGCTCGGCGATCTCGGCCTTCCCGACTCCCCGCTCGCGCAGGCCGAACGCCACGTTCTCCGCCACCGACATGTGGGGGAACAGCGCGTACGACTGGAACACGACACCAAGCCCGCGCTGCCAGGCGGCCCGCCCCGTCACGTCGGTGCCGTCAATGAGCACACGCCCCCCGTCGGGCGCCGCAAACCCCGCGATCACGTTCAGCGTCGTGGTCTTGCCACAACCCGAAGGCCCCAGCAGCGACAGCAGCTCGCCCTCATACACGCTGAGGTCAATGCCGTCGAGCGCCGTGACGTCGCCATACCGCTTCGACACCCCCGACAGCTCGACGACCGTCCGTCCCATGGCCGCCGATCCTAGCGGTTCGAACAAGGGCGCTGCGCGAACGCGACGGCGCTCATAGGTCTCAACCCTCCCCTCGACGGGGAGGGTCGGCGAGCGAAGCGAGCCGGGGTGGGATGGATTCCGCCCGCCACCCTGCCCCCCACCCCAACCCCTCCCCGCGAGGGGGAGGGGCTCAGGGCGCGCTTCACGGTGCCACGCAGATGGGCCCTTTTCATCGGCCTGCCTCGCCAATTTGGAAGACGCGCGACAGGTCCAGCAACCGATCGGCGAGGAACACGGCGACGACGGTCGCGGCGATGAACAGCGTGGACAGCGCGGCCATCGTGGGATCGGTGTAGTTCACCACGTAGGTGAACATGGCCACGGGCAAGATCTCCGTCACCCGCGTCGAGATGAAGAGCGAGACCACGAACTCGTTGACGGAGACGATGACCGCGAAGAGCAGTCCCGCGAAAAGCCCGGGACGGAGCAGCGGCAGCGTGACGCGAAGGAACACGCGCCACGGCCGCGCGCCCAGGCTCGCCGCCGCACGCTCGAGGGCGGGGTCGAGATTGGCCACGCTGACGGCGACCGAGCGGATGACGAAGGGCAGGACGAGCGCGACGTGGGCGACGATGAGGACCCCGCGGCTCTGGAGCAGGCCGAGCTTCGCGGCCAGGATCAGGAAGCCGAGCCCGGCCGCCACGCCGGGGATGACGAGCGGCGACAGGAGGATCGAGCTCCACAGCCCGCGCGCCCGGAGCGGGTGGCGGACGAGAGCGAGCGCCGCGGCGGTGCCGAAGGGCAGCGCGATGAGCGCGCTGGCGGCGGTCACGATGACGCTGTTCACAGCCGCCCGTTGGAACTGCGGATACGTCAGCGCGTTCACGTACCAGCGGAGCGAGAGCCCCGCCGGCGGGAACGACAGGATCGCCGTCGGGTTGAACGACGCCACGATCACGACGACCGTCGGTAGGGTCATGAAAACGAGCGACGCCACCACGACGAGCCGCGCGATCATTCGGCGATCCGGGCGAGGAGCCGGCTCATGACGGCCAGCACGGTGAGGGTCACGACCAACGCCACCGCGGCGAACGCCGCGCTCCCCGGCCAGTTGAAGGAATCGAGCGCCAGGTCCTTCACGACGTTGGCGACCATCTTGACCCGCCCGCCGCCGAGCAGCTCGGGCGTCGGGAACGCGCTGAACGTCCAAGCCAGGACCACGAGGCAGCCGGAGGCGACGCCGGGCATGGAGAGCGGCAGCGTCACGCGCCAGAAGACGCGCGCGGGCCGCGCCCCCAGGCTGGCCGCCGCGCGCTCGTAGCGCGGGTCGATGTGGCTGATGGCGGCGGCGAGCATGAGGATCATGGTCGGCATCGAGAAGTGTACGAGCCCGATGAGGACCCCCGAGGGTTCGAAGAGCAGCTTGACCGGCCAGTGGATGAACGAGTTGCCCAGCACGAGCATCCACGCGTAGGTCCGGACGATGGCGCCGGTGAAGAAGGGCGCCAGCGTGAGCACGAGGAGGAGCGACCGCACCCGCGCGGAGCGCGCGCGGGCGAGTGCATACGCCACCGGGTAGGCGGCCACGAGGGTCAGCGCGGTGGTGGCCACACTGAGCACGATCGTGTCCCAGATGTAGCGCAGATACTGGGGCGCGAGCACCGCGCGGAAGTTCTTGTCGGTGAGCCCGCCGGGGCGCAGGGAGCCCGGCACGAACTCCAGCACGCTCTGCTGGAGGAGGACGCCCAGCGCCACGGCGAAGACGGCGAGCGCCGTCAGGGACGGCGCCAGGAGAAGCAGCGCCGGCCCCGAGCGATCCGGGCGATCGAGGCTACTTGGCGACGATGTTGGCGTTGAACCACTCCTTCCACGGCGCCAGGTTCTTAGCGCGGGCCTCGTCGTTCATGATGTAGGCGCGCTCCTTCCACTCCTGCGGGCTGCCGAAGACGCCCGGCTGGCCCCTGAGGTTCGCCGGCACGGTCGCCCCGAGGTTCGTCGGGCCCGCCTTGAAGGCGGCGACGAGCTGCTCCTGGACGTCCTTGCCCAGCGCGAAGTTGACGAGCTGGTGGGCGGCGTCGGCCTTCTTCGTCCCCGCCATCACGGCCATCGTATCGATCCCCACGATGCCAGGCTTGTCGGTGGGATTGACCACCTTGACCTTGAGGCCCTGCTCGATGAGGTGGAACGCGTTGATCGAGAGCATCACCTGCACCGGCGCCTCGCCGGTCTTCATCAAATC
>JBGPYK010000251.1:0-4698 GCA_041493245.1 Methylomirabilia bacterium
AGCTCGAGCCGATCACCGCCGCTCTCGCGCGAGTCGCCGGACGCCCGGTCCGGCTCGCGGCCTCGGCCGAGGATGCTTTCCGCACGGTCCGTCGCTGTGACGCCCGCGTGACCATGCGGGTCGGGTTTCGCCGCGACGGACGGCTGCTCGCCGTCGAGTGCCGCGCGGATTTCGACGTGGGCGCCTACGCGGACATCGGGCCCCGCGTCGTGCAGAAGGCGACCTACACCGCAACGGGCCCCTATCGCGTCCCGCACGTGCGGCTCGACAGCTCCGCGGTCTACACCAACACGACTCCCGGCGGCGCCTTCCGCGGCTTCGGCGTCCCGCAGCTCGCGTGGGCGCTGGAGTCGCTCGTCGACGTCGCCGCCGATCGCCTCGGCGCCGATCCGGTGGAGCTGCGCCGCCAGAACCTCCTCGCCCACGGCGAGGAGTTCGCTCCGGGCGACACGCCGATCGACGGGAAGTTCGAAGAGAGTCTCAACCAGGCGAGTGAGGCGATCGGCTGGACCCAGGCGACACCGAGCGATCGCGGCAAGGGCGTGGCGGCGATGCTCAAGGCCTCGATCGCGCCGAGTGTGTCCGAGGCGCTGGTGCGTATGCACGCCGACGGCAGCGTCACCGTGCTCGTGAGCACCGTGGAGATGGGACAGGGGGCGCGGACGGTGATGGCGCAGATCGCCGCCGAAGTCCTGGCCGTCCCCGTGTCACGCGTGACCGTGGCCCAGCCCGACACGAGCGTCACGCCTTACGACCAGACCACCAGCTCGAGCCGCTCGACCACGCTGATGGGACGCGCGGTGCAGGAGGCCGCCGAAGACGTGTGCGCCCAGCTTCTCGCGGCGGCCGCGCCGCACCTTGGGGTGACCGTCGCCGAGCTGACCGTCGACGATGGCGCGGTCGTCGGTCACGACCGCCGCTTGCCGTATCCCGAGGTCCTGGTCCAACGCTTCGGCATGGCGGGGGGCGAGCTGATCGGCCGCGGCGTCGTCGCCACCGGGCGAAGCGCTGCGCCGCTCGGCGGGAGCACGCCGTTCTGGGAGATGGCGGTCGGCGCCGCCGAGGTCAGCGTGGACGAAGAGACGGGCGCGGTCCGCGTGGAGAAATACGTCTCGGTCGCCGACGTCGGCCGCGCGATCAACCCGCTGCAGTGTGAGACGCAGGACGCGGGCGCGGTGCTCCAGGGTCTGGGACACACGCTCCTCGAGGAGATGGTGTACGAGGGCGGTCAGCTCCTGAATCCGAACCTCGTCGATTACAGGGTCCCGCGCGCCGAGGACGTGCCGCCGGCGCTCGAGTGCCGCTTCGTGGAGAACGCCGACGGGTCGGGACCGTTCGGGGCCAAGGGCGCCGGCGAGGGCAGCCTCATCCCGGTGAGCCCCGCTGTCGCCAACGCGCTCGCCCGCCTCACCGGCCTCCGCTTCCGCGAGCTGCCGCTGACGCCCGAGCGCGTGTGGCGCGCGCTCCGTGCGCGCCGTCGCCCGACCCCGCGCGCGGCGGAGTAGCCGCGTTCCAACGCCGGCTCCCCCGGCGCAATCCTTTCTGGGGGGAGTTATACTGCGCGGCATGTGGCAAGGCAGCGTCGTCTCGATCCATATCGCGCCCGCCGCCTCCGCCCCCATGGTGACGCTGGCCGAGGTGCGGGCGGTGCCGGGGCGCGGCCTCGAAGGCGACCGCTACTTCCTCGGCACCGGCCACTACTCCCCGCGGCCGGGCCCGGGCGGGCGCGAGGTCACGCTCATCGAGGCCGAGACCGTGGAAGCGCTCGAGCACGGCATCCTGAGCTCCGCCGGCGAGCGGCTCGGTATCAAGATCACGGCCGCCGAGACGCGCCGGAACGTCGCGACCTCGGGCGTGCCCTTGAACCACCTCGTGGACCGCACCTTCTGGGTGGGTGGGGTTCGCATGCGGGGCACACGCCTCTGCGAGCCGTGCACGTATCTCGAGGACGTCACGGCCCGGCCGCGGCTCATGAGCGGCCTGCTCCACCGCGGCGGCCTCCGCGCCCAGATCCTCACCGACGGCGTCATCCACGTCGGTGACGTCGTCCGCCCCGACGCCTGAACGGCGTTCGCGTCCAGGTTCGCGTGCGCCGGGCTCCTTGACACCCGTGAGGGCCACGCGTAAGGTCCCGCCTCGACCGAGCCGATCAGGGAGGAGCACACCTATGACACACCGATCCACCGTCGTCCTCGTTGGAATCCTGGCCCTGGCGATCTTGGGGACCGCCGCCGGCCCCGCGCTGGCCCAGCAACCGCCGCCCTACGAGACCCGCAAGCTGGTCGACGGCGTGTACATCTTCCGGCACATGGGGCATCAGTCGATGTTCGTGGTGACTTCCGAGGGCGTGATCGCCACCGATCCCATCAGCCCGCAGGCCGCCCAGATCTACGTGCAGGAGATCCGGAAGGTGACGCCGGCGCCGATCCGCTACGTGGTCTACAGCCACCATCACCTCGACCACATCGCCGGCGGCGGGCCCTTCAAGCAGGCGGGCGCGATGTTCGTCGCCCATCGGCGCACGAAGACGCACCTGGTGTCCCTGAAGGATCCCGACACCGTGATCCCGGATTTCTTGATCGACGACCACGGCACCATCACGCTCGGCGGCACGCGTCTCGACCTGCACTTCGTCGGCCGCAATCACAGCGACGACACGCTGGTGATGCACCTGCCGAAAGAGAAGATCATCTACGCCGTCGACTTCCTGCCCATCAAGGAAATCCTTTTCCGCAACGTCCCCGACTCCTACATCAACGAGTGGTTCCGGTCGATCGACCGCGTGCTCCAGCTCGACTGGGACCGGATGATCGCCGGCCATCCGCGCCAGGGCGGCATCGGGACGAAGGAGGACGTGCGGGCCCTGAAAGAGTACATGACCGATCTCTCGGCCGCTGTGCGGCAGGCGGCCGCCGACGGCAAGTGCATCGACAAGGCGATGACCGAGGTCAAGTTGCCGAAGTACGAGCAGTGGGGCCGCTACAAGGAGTTCCTGCCCGGCAACATCGAGCGGATGTGTTTCTACTGGCGGAACGGCTGGGAGTAGCCTGGGTCGGGCGCGGCGCGGGGCGTCCCGCGCCGCGCCGTCGTCTCGATCACCGGCGTTACCCGCCGACGCCAGAACCCCGCCTCCACCCACCGCGTCTCCTGCGCGTAATACATCCGTCGCAGCGCCGCGTACTCGGCGAAGTCCTGACCCACCTGCTCCCCGTACGCCGCGAGCGCGCCGGACTCGCCGTTCAGGGACGCGTGCACCGCGTCGGCCGCGGCCATCGCGTGCCGAAACGCCTTGAAGATCCCCCGGCCCGACAGCGGATCGTACGCCGCCGCGCTATCGCCGACCGCCAGGCAATCGTCATCCGCGGCCGGCGCCCGCACCGCCGAGGGCACGTGTAGGACCCGCGACTCGAGCAGCCGGGCCGCCGCGAACCGCGGCCGGGTGAGCGGTGACCGCTCCAGCAGCGGACCCAGCTCGGCGCCCGTCGTCAGGTACGTCTCGCGGTCCGTGAAGAACATCGCGATCGACTCGCGCCCGGGCAGCGGCGCCGAGTACCACCAGCCGTCCGGCGTCGCCTCGAGGTAGGTTCGAAGATCCCGCGGCCGCCCGCCGTCGTGCTCCAGCCGCATCACGATCGCGAGCAGCCGGTCCTCGACGTCGAATCGGACCTTGCCGCCGAGCCTGTGACCGTTCCGTCCCGACGCATCCACCACCACCTCGGCGCGCACCCGGGGCGGCGCCGCGCGGCCGTGCACCGTCAACTCCCAGCCCCGCGGGGCCTTCCTCCGGCAGCTCAGCACGCGGGCGCCGCGGAACACCACGGCGCCCGCGTCTTCGGCCGCCCGGCACAGCATGGCGTCGAACCGGCGCCGGTCCAGGTGCCAGCCGCACCCGTGGACGTTGCGGACGAAGTCCGATTCGCTCCGCTCGCCCGTCCCCCAGGCCGACACGATGCCCGGCGACTCCAGGTGACCGTCCGTAAGAAAGCGCTCCCAGAGGCCGAGTGTCTTCACCAGGGGATTGATCTCGGGAGGGAGCGTCTCGCCGTAACGCGGTCCGTTGAACCGCGTCGCTTCGAACAGGGCGACGCGGAGGCCCCGCCGGGCCAGGCACAGGGCCGTCACCGCCCCGGCCGGCCCGCCGCCGATCACGGCAGCCGCGAACGCCGGTGCGGCCCTCGTGCGCGGGCCCGGGGTCGGCGCCGTCGCTCCCTGTGGCATGGAACGTTGTCCCTCCCCGAGCCAGACTTTTGAGTATAGTAACGGAAAACCGCTGCGGGGAGGCCTATGAGTCTGGAATCGGTCGTGCGCGCACGGATCCACCCGGCTATCGGAATCGCGCGGATCGGGAACAGTCCCGAGGGCTACTTCATCGGTCCGGAAGTGCCCCATCCGACCGCGCCGCCCGACGGAGGCTACCGGGACGGCGAGGGCCGCCTGAAGCGCCAGGCCGCGAAGTTCCGGGTCTACGGCTACGACGACAACGGCCGGGTCGTCGCGGAGCTGACCGCCGCGAACGCCGAGATCCGGTGGACCGCGCACGTCGCCAACACGAAAGCCGCGTGGTACAACTTCATCGTCGCGCTCGACATCCCGGAGGCCGCCGGCGTCTCCGCGCCTCGGCGCAACGCCACCGTGCCGGGCGCCGCGCGCCACAAGCTCGCCATCGACCCCGGCCCCCGGTCCGTCACCGGCCGTGAT
>JBGPYK010000073.1:0-8816 GCA_041493245.1 Methylomirabilia bacterium
CTGATGGAAATCGGCGAGGTCGCGAACGTGGACGCGTTCACCGAGCGCGCGATGGCCGAGAAGCGCCGGCTGATGGGCTTCGGGCATCGCGTGTACACGGCGGGCGATCCGCGCGCGGCCATTCTCAAGGGCATGGCGGAAGAGGCGTGCCGGCAGTCCGGCCAGTTCAAGTGGTACGAGATGGCGGTGAAGCTCTACGAGCGGGTGAACGCCGTCAAGAAGCTGATCCCCAACGTCGACTTCTACTCGGCGCCGCTCTTCTACTCGCTCGGCATCCCCGTCGATCTCTTCACGCCGGTGATCGCGGCCGGACGCATCGCGGGCTGGACGGCCAACATCGTCGAGCAGACCGACGACAACCGCCTCATCCGCCCGCGCGGGGACTACATCGGGGCGGGCCGTCGGCCCTACGTCCCGCTCGCGCAGCGATAGGCGGCCCGATCATCGCTTCCGGCCTCCGGCTGGCCGTCGACATCGGCGGCACGTTCACCGACATCGCCGTCTTCGACGACACGACGGGCACGCTGGCCTTTGGCAAGGCTCTCTCAACGCCGGCGCGCCTCGTCGACGGCATCAACGCGGGCGTGGAGAAGGCGGGGACCGACTACGCCTTGGCGGGACTGTTCCTGCACGGCTCGACGATTGCGGTCAACACGATCCTCGAGCGCACCGGCGCCCGGACCGCGCTCGTCACCACCGAGGGCTTCCGCGACGTCTACGAGATCGGTCGTATCAACCGGCCGGACTCGTACAACCTCTACTTCCAGAAGCACGAGCCACTGGTCGAGCGAGCGCTGCGCTTCGAGGTCAGCGAGCGCGTGCTCGCCGACGGCGAGGTGCTCGTCCCCCTCGACGAGGCGGCGGTCGAAGCCCTGGGCGACCGGCTCGCCCGGCTCGGGATCGAGGCAACGGCCATCCTCTTCCTGCACTGCTATAAGAACGCGGCCCACGAGGCGCGCGCGAAGGCGATTCTCGAGAGGCAGTGCCCCGAGATGTTCGTCTCGGCCTCGCACGAGCTGTCCCAGGAGTACCGGGAGTTCGAGCGGTGCTCGACGGTGGTGGCCAACGCCTACATCGGGCCGCGCGTGCGCCGCTATCTCGGCGAGATCGACGAGCACCTCCGGAGCGCTGGCTTCCGCGGCTCGTTTCTCGTCGTGCAGTCGACGGGCGGTCTCTACGAAGCCTCCCAGGCGCGGTCGTCATGCGTCCGTATGCTGGAGTCCGGGCCGGCCGCCGGCGTGATCGGCACCCAGGCGCTGTGTCGCGCGCTAGGTCTCGGCAACGCGATCGCCTTCGACATGGGCGGCACCACGGCGAAGGCGGGGGTCATCTACCAGGGCGAGGCGCTGACCACGGGCGCGGCGCTGCTCGGCGGCTACGAGAAGGCGCTGCCCGTGCAGATCGCGATGATGCACATTTCCGAGGTGGGCACGGGCGGCGGCTCCATCGCGCGCGTCGAGGAGGGCGCGCTCCGCGTCGGGCCGCAGAGCGCGGGCGCTCAGCCGGGACCCGCGTGTTACAGCCTCGGCGGCAACGAGCCGACGGTCACCGACGCGAACCTGGTCCTCGGGCGCCTCCACGCCGACCGGTTCCTCGGCGGCGAGATGCGCCTGGACATCGCCGCCGCCGAGGCGACTCTGCGCGCGAACGTGGCAGAGCCCCTTGGTCTGGACGTGACCGCGGCGGCCGACGGCATCCTGCGCATCGCGGCGACAGCCATGTCCTACGCCGTGAAGGGCGTCACCACCGAGCGCGGGCTCGACGTCGGCGACTTCGCGCTGGTCGCCTACGGGGGCGCCGGGCCGCTGCACGCCGTCGACATCGCGCGAGAGCTGGGTATTCGGGCCGTCATCATCCCGGACGCGCCCGGCGTGTTCTCCGCGATCGGCATGCTGTTCGCGGATCTCCGCTACGACTTCGTGCGCACGTGGGTCGTTCGCCTGGACCAGGCGCCGTTCGACGAGCTGGAGCGCATCTATGGTGAGCTCGAAGGCGAGGGCCGGCGGGCCATCGCGAGTACGTCGGTGACGCCGCACGCGGTGACCGTGAAGCGGGCGGCGGACATGCGTTACGTCGGACAGGAGCACGCGGTCACCGTGGATTTGCCGCTCGAGCTGTTCGCGGCGAACGATCGCGCCGGCATCAAGCGCCACTTCGACGCCATGCACGAGCTGCGCTACGGCACCTGCGCGCCGGACGAGCGCGCGGAGATCGTGAGCCTCCGGACCACCGTCACGGGCGTCATGGAGAAGCCTCCGCGGCCGACGATCAAGGCGGGCGACACGCAACCGCCGGCGGGGGCTTCCACGGGCTGGCGGCCGGTCTACTTCGGAGAAGCGGGCTTCGTCGACACGGCGACCTACGCCCGCGCCGCGCTGCTCGCGGGCAACCGCATCGAGGGGCCGGCGCTCGTCGAGGAGCACGCGTCCACCACCGTCCTCGCGCCGGGCGACACGCTCGAGGTCGACACCCTGGGCAATCTCGTGATCGCTGTCGCGGGGAGGACGTGATGGCCGAGCCTCGTCGCGCCGCGGATCCCATCGTGACGGAGATCGTGCGCAACGGCGTCATCGCGGTGACCGAGGAGATGAAGACCAACCTCATGCGCACCGCGTACAACATGATCATCTACGAGGCCCTCGACTTCACGGTGGGGCTCTTCACCGCCGAGGGCCAGACGGTGTCCATCGGGCTCGGGCTGCCGATGTTCATCCGCGGCATGGCGGAGACGGTCAAGGCGAAGATCCGGCACTTCGGCATCGCGAACATGGAGCCGGGCGACATCCTCGTCACCAACGACTCCTACATCACGGGCAGCCACCTCAATCACGTGACGCTGACCATGCCCATCTTCCACGGGGGCGCGCTCGCGGGGTTCTCGTGCTGTATGGCGCACTGGCTGGACATCGGCGGCGTGCTCGGCGGCATGACCACCGACATCTTTGCCGAGGGGCTGCAGATTCCCATTCTGAAATTGCAGCGCGCCGGGGTCGTCAACGAGGATCTCGTCGACGTCATCCGCCAGAACGTGCGCATCCCCACCCGGGCCCTCGGCGACCTCCGCGCCCAGGTCACCGCGGTCAAGACCGGCGAGCGGCGGTTCCGGGAGTTGCTCGACCGGTATGGCCGGGTGCCCGTGCTCGACGCCATCGCCGCGATCATGGACCACGCCGAGACTGCCGCGCGGGCGCGGACGCGCACGATTCCCGACGGCGTGTACGAGGCCGAGTCGTTCATGGACGACGACGGCGTGGACGTCGGCAAGCCCATCCCGATCCGCGTCCGCGTGCAGGTGGCCGGCGACGAGATGACAATCGACTTGACGGAGGTCTCACGCCAGGTGCGCGGCTTCTACAACTCCGGCATCACCACCGGTCACGCCTGCGCCCAGGTCGCCTACAAGTGCTTGACCTCGCCGCGCGACTACCCGATCAACGACGGGGCGTTCCGCAGCCTCACCTCGATCGTGCCGCCGGGGACGGTGGTGAGCGCGACCCGGCCCGCGCCCATGCGCTGGTGGATGACCTTCCCGATGACGATCGTCGACACCGTCTTCAAGGCCCTGGCCCCCGCGATCCCCGACCGCGTCATCGCCGGCCACCACGCCGATCTGCTCAGCTCGCAGGTCCACGGCATTCATCCCAAGACGTCCGAGTTGTTCCTCGGCAACTTCGGCCCCCTCGGCGGCGGCTGGGGCGCCAAGCGGACCGAAGACGGAATGTCGGCCACGGTGTGCCTCAACGACGGCGACACCCACAACGCCCCCAACGAACAGGTGGAGGTCAAATTCCCCATCGTGGTGGAGCGCTATGCCCTCGCGCCGGATTCCGGCGGCGCCGGCCGGCACCGCGGCGGACTCGGCATCGACCGCATCGTCCGCGCGCGCACGAGCATGACGCTGAACACCCAGATCGATCGCGCCCACTGCAAGCCGTGGGGTCTCGAGGGCGGCCTCGAAGGGACGGGCAACGAGGTATCGGTCCGCAACGCCGGCGTCTGGAAGACCGACTTCCCGAACGCCAAGGTGCTGATCGCGCGCCTCGAGCCCGGCGACGCCTTTCGCGTGCGCTCCGGAGGCGGCGGCGGCCACGGCTCTCCGCTGGAGCGCCCGGTCGACGCCGTCGGCAACGACGTCAAACAGGGTTACGTGTCTATCGAAGCCGCCGCCGAGCGCTACGGCGTTGTCGTCGACCCGATCACGCTGGAAGTCGATCTCGTCGCGACCGAGCGCCTGCGCGCGGCCCGCCGCTGATCGCGCGCCCAACGGAACCGCCGTCCGCACCACCGTCTCCTCGGCTCATTGCCGCTCGATGGCACTCCGCTCTCGTTTACCAGGCTCTCCGAGACTCGCCTCGTAAAACCTCATAGCCGCCGCGAAGCGTGCCTGCGCCTCGGCCCCGACCGGTAAAGAGGGCAACAAATCACTTGACTCACCGCAATTACCTAACAACCAGATTACTTGGCGCGGCCGGCCCCGGGGCTGCAGGGAGGTGCTCGTAGTCGAAGATCGAAGTTCCGCGATAGTTAACCGGCAACACCCAGGGCTTCGCGTCGAGAATGTTTTCCGCGTTGACGAGGTCAGCGGAGCTTGGGTAGTTACTCCCAATGCCGATGATCGTTGGCGCCTTCGCCACCGTGTATGTGGCCTCCCCGAACGGATCGAGATGAGTCGTCCGACCGTCCGAGCCGCCATAGTCCTGCAGAACGAGAACGTCGAGGGACCTCGCGAGCAGCGTGGCATTTCCATGAGGCAGGGTGTTCGCATGGGCTGGCGCGTTGAACCACCAAGGGAGGAGCGCAGAAAACTCAAGGTTTTGGCTGCTGGTTGTGATGGCAATGCGGATCGCCTGCAGCAAGCCCAGGTACTGGTCCAGGAGCAGGTCCAGGCTTGAATCGTCCACGCCGTCCCAAACATGCTCACCTCCTGTGGAGGCAGTTTCGGTGTCGATGTGGATGCCCTTGAGCATCGTGGCTGCAGTCGCTTGAGCTTCGTTGTAGTTCAGTATGTGCTGAACGTGGTTTTGCACCGCGCTGGCGTGCTTGGCATCGAGCGTGAACTGCGGGGATTCGAGCGTCATGGCATGGATGTCGATCCCGGCATTGCTGGCGGCCTGAACGAAGCCAACCACCTGTCCAATGTAGTTGTTGTCGGCATTCGGATCGAACGGATCAAGGCGCTCATGATCGAGTGTTTGACCGAGACTGAGGAAGACGCGATTCAGGCCCAGTTTGCTGACGCGAGTCACCGCGTCCTGGGTCGACCAACCGGGGTCTCGGAAGCTGTACAACCAGACGGCGCGCACCATGATCTGCCTCCCTGACTGAGACTCGCCGAAGATAGCAAAACCTCGTCGAACTCGGAAACCGGTCTAGAGCGTAGATGGGATGAAGGCCCTTCCCGGAAGTCGAGCCGGTCTTTCCCCCAGAAACGGAGTGGACAACCACCCAGCAGGCGGCCTACTGTCCCTTCCCTGATACAGCGCGGATAACGGGGTGTCAACACCAGAAGGTGGCGCGGGCCTCGCAGCCGCCTGGCGTGCGCGTTCCGACCTTGTGGGAGGCCATCCGTGAACAGACCTCGGCGGCCGCGCCATGCGGACAGGCGCGACGATCAAGCGCAAACGTCAGCGGTGAGGCAGACGTGCTCCAACACGAGCCCGATGACCTTCATCACCGCGGAGCAGATAGCTCAGCTCTTCATGGTCGGATGTTCCAGCCTCTCAGACGTCGCTCACCCCGAGGCGTTCTCGGCGCGCCGCACGGTTGAGGCGGTCGTCGAAGGCGCAGAACTCGACCGGGCCCCCGACGGCCCGAAGCTCCAGGGCGGCGGCGAGCTGCACGGCATCATAACCGCGAAGGGCGTGACGCTCCGCGAGCGCGCCGGCCGAGTGAACGAGCGCCTCAGAGAGATCGACGACGTTGTAGGTCCTCCACTCTCGGTCGAGATCTCTCACGGCCCGGCGCAGGTCTGCCCCAGTGAGCCCGCCTTCGCGCTGATGCCGCGCGAGGGCCGCCCGAGCTTCCGCGTACGTAATGAGTGCGGTGGCCACCGCTTCGGCATGCGCGACGCGACTCACGACCCTGAGCGTTCCGGCTTCTTCCACGTAGAGCTTGACCAGGGCGCTGGTGTCGACGTACAGGATCACCGACGGTCTTCGATCACGACGTCAGACAGGAGGCGCCGGCGGCTGCGCGATTTCACCCGAGTCCCCTGCCCGGGCTTGCCGACACCGCGCCGGAGGATCCCCTGATCGGCGAGCCGATCCAGGCGCTCGCTCTCGGGCGAGCGAGGAACCGGCACGAGGCGGGCAACAGGGCGGCGCCGTCGGTCACGGATAGTGATGCTGGCCCCCTTGGAGACACTTCGGAGGTAGGCGCTGAGCCGCGCCCGGAGATCACGAACCCCGACCATCGGCTGAGGTTTCATGTGATCACCATATCAGTGAGTTCGTGACTACGTCAATTCTGCCCGTCGCGCGGTGCGAGGTCGATCCTGCGCCTTGACACGCTGGGCGCTGTGGCGCTATGTGGTCGTCTGTGCGGCGAGGAAGCGGTGAGCGGATGTCGAGAGGCATCTGGCTGAGACGTCGAGCACATGACCGTGGAGGAAGCGTGACATGCCTGGAAAAGTGCGCCGCATCGTGACCGCAGTGAACGCAGCCGGTCGCTCGTACATCCTGTCGGACACGTCACTCCCGACGGCGGCCGTCGCGCCGGGCGAACCGGTGCGGGCCGGTCTCTGGGTGACCGACTCCGCCCCCGCGTCGAACGAGGGCGTGCGCGATCCCGTCCCGGATGGGGTGATCCCCCGGATCCCGCCGGCCAACCGGGGCGGAACGGTGCTGCGCATCGTCGAGTTCGTGCCGGACAGCGTGCAGCGAACCGACCCCAAAGAGTTGGCCAAGCGCGGGGCCAAGACCACGCCCGACCGCTCGGCGAAGGACCCCGGGTTTCACGCGACTGACACCGTCGACTACGCCATCTGCCTCGAGGGCGAGATCTGGGCCGTCCTGGACGAGGGAGAGACCCTCATGCGGCCGGGTGACGTGCTCATTCAACGCGGGACGTACCACGCGTGGTCGAATCGGAGCGGCCGGGTCTGCCGCATCGCCTTCGTCCTAATCGACGCGGAGCCGCTCAAGAATCACTGAGAGCGCGGAGGAGAGGATCATGCAACCGAATCGCGTCAAGAAGATTCTGAAAGAGGGCGGTCTCGCGCTGGGCACCTACACGGGCGGCATCGCCGATCCGCAGATCGTCGAGATCATCGGGCATGCCGGCTACGACGCCGCCTTCATCGACATGGAGCACACCAGCTTCGACCTGCGCGACGTGCAGCTCATGGTCATGGCGGCCGAGCGGGTGGGGATCACGCCGATCGTGCGGACGCCCGGGTTCGATCCCGCGTTCATCCTCCGCCTGCTCGACATGGGTGTGCAGGGCATTCAGCTCCCGCACATCAGCGATGCGCGCGCGGCGCGCGAGGCGGTCAAGGCCGTGCGCTACGCGCCGCTCGGTGAGCGCGGCATGGCGGGCGCGTCCCGGGCCTCGGACTACGGCAAGATCCCGCTCACGGAGCACATCGAGCGATCCAACCGCGAGATCACGCTGGCCGTCATGATCGAGGATCTGCCCGCCGTCGCGGACATCGACGCCATCGCCGCGACCGAGGGCATCGACATCGTCGCGGTGGGCCCCTCCGACATGTCCCGGGCGCTCGGCGTCAGCGGCACGCCGAATCATCCCAAGCTCGTCGAGGTCGTCCATCGCGTCGCCGACGCGGTTCGCAAAGGTGGAGTTGCCCGGCTCGCCCTGCCCATGAACCACGCGGCGTTGCCGCGCAACGCGGCCCAGCTCAAGGAGCTGGGTTGCGGCTACTGCAACTGCGCCCCGTCCCCCGAGGTGCGGATGCTGAAATCGATGCAGTCCCAGGTCGCGGAGGCGCGCGCGCTGCTCGCCTGACGGGCGAGGGAGGGGCTAGCGCAGCTTCATCAGGTCGAGCGCCGCGCGACCGAGCAGCCCATGAGCAGAGCATAGAGGAGCGCGCGACACACGCGGCGCCGCACTGAAACGGAGGGTGTCCCATACGCTGGCACAGGAGTCCGAACCGGTTCTTCACGGGCCCCCACCTCTTCACATGCGCCGCGGTGTGCGTCGCGCTGGCGCTGGGTGCCCCGGCCGCCGCCGCCAAGGAGTGTCGCCGCGAGACGCCGCTACCAGCGGACATGCGCCTCATCCCGGCCGGTCCGGACGTGCCGGAGACGGTGGCGCGGTTCGCGGGAGCCTGGGCGGGCGCGTGGAAGACTCCGACCGGCGCAGACGCGCTCTGCCACACGCTCGTCGTCGAGGAGGTGTTCTCGAACGGGTTTGCCCGTGTCATCTACAGCCACGGGACCGACGAGGGATTGAAGATCCTCCTGCCGCAGTTCTGGCGCGCCACCGGCCGGATCGTCGACGGCGTGCTCCGCTTCCAGTTGCCGACGCGGGACCGCCCCGCCGTCGTCTATCGATTCGGAGGCGGGATGCTGTCAGGCACGTTCAAGGGCGAGGGCAACGCGAGCCTGGCCCGCGTGGCGGATGTGGATCAGCTCGACTGCCGTCCCCGCATCGGTCTCCCCTCGCCTCCCCCGGCGGCAGGGCCGCGCGATGCCGTGACGGCAGCGGAGCTGCTCGCGCCGGGATTCACAGCCGCCCAGCCCGTCCACAACGACTACTTCATGCCCGTCGGCCAGAGCGCGGCGGCCCGGCACGCCTTCAGGGGGACGGTGACGTTCGGGGTCGCGCCCATATCGAGCGCCAGCCACAGGTGCCCCGGC
>JBGPYK010000612.1:0-2082 GCA_041493245.1 Methylomirabilia bacterium
CGTCATGAAGCGGTCGGGGTTGTCCTCGGTGAGCCGCATCTCCTCCAGCACGACTTTCCGCTCCGCGTCCATCTCGCCCTGATCGAAGCCGGCGTTGACTGCGATGTCGGCGAGCAGGTCGACGCCGGCACGGAGCTGCGCGGCGGGCAGCACGAGGTCGTAGTGGGTGAAGTCGTACGTGGTGTAGGCGTTGCTCTGGCCCCCCAGGCCCTCGATCAGCATATCGATGGACCCCGGCGGCCGCGTGGGCGTGCCCTTGAAGAGCATGTGCTCGAGATAGTGCGAGAGCCCCAGCTCGTCGGGCGCCTCGTCGCGCCCGCCAACGCGTATCCAGAGCTGGAGCGCCACCACCTCGCTCGCGCGGTGCTCCTGCACGATCAGCACGACGCCGTTCGGCAGCGCCTCGCGCGTGGGGCCGCTCGCGAGTGCCACTGACGCCGCTGGCGCCGGCCGCGCCGGCGCGGGCGCGGCGGGCGCAGGCGCGGCGGGCGCGGAAGCGGCCATGGGCGGGACCGCCTGCTCCACGGCGGCGCAGCCGGCCAGGAGCAGGATGAAGGCGACGAGGACGCCGGCGCGCGCGCTCATTCGGCGCCGTTGAGGAGGAGATCGAACATGTCGAAGTTTCTGAGATCCCCGTTGGCGGCCGCGTAGGCGGGCGACAGCGGCCGATTGATGATAAAGGGCACGGTCTCCTCCGTGATTCCGCCGTGCGAGCGCAGGGGCTCCCTCAGCAGCGAAAGGTCGTGCTCGCCCGGTGCCTTGCCGAGGACGGTCTCGCGGTCGCCGACCAGGATGACGTCCCCCACGCGATCGGGCGGCAGCTCGAACCGCGCGCACCCCTCGGCGCGGTCCCACACGCCTGCCACGCCCGCCGTGCCGCGCAGGCGCGCCATCACCACCGCGACGTCGGCCGCGCGCTCCAGATGGACCGTGGCGAACGAGCCGAGCGCCCCGTGGTGCACCACGTAGGGATCGGTGATGGGGAGGATGACGCGGAAGCGGCCGGCGCCGACGAGCGAATCGAGGATGGGCGCGAGATAGACGACGTTGGGCGTCCCGTCCGCCTTCACCTTGGCGTTCATCCCGTGGTCGCCGGTGATGCCCAGCACGGCGCCCTCGCGGTCGATGGCATCGAAGTACCGGTCGAGCATGGCGTAGAACCCCGTCGCCACGGGGTCACCGGGGGGATGCTTGTGCTGGATGTAGTCGGTGAGGGAGAGGTACATGACGTCGGGGCGCTCCCGGCGCAAGAGCTCGAGGCCGGCGGCGAGCACGTACTCCGACAGCTCGGCGCTGTAGACGTCGGGGACGGGCATCGCGACCAGCTCGGTCACCCGCTCGATGCCGTGCTCGCCCTTGGTGACCTCCGCCGCCTTCTCCGAGGAGAAGCAGATCCCCTGCATCCCGTGGCCGAGCAGGCGCCGCAGCTTGTCCTTGGCGGTGACGACCACCGTCCGCGCGCCGGCGTGCGACAGCGCGGCCAGGAGCGTTGGGCAGCGCAGGAAGCGCGGGTCGTTCATCATCACTTCCTGCCCGGTCGCGGCGTCGTAGAAGTAGTTGCCCGAGATGCCGTGGACGGAGGGCGGCACGCCGGTGACGATCGAGAGGTTATTGGGGTTCGTGAAGCTCGGGACGACGGCGCGGGACAGGCGGGAGGTTCCGCGCGTCCGGAAGCGCGCGAGGGCGGGAGCGGCGCCCGCGGCGATGGCGCGCTCGACGTAGAGCGGCTCGCACCCGTCGACGCACACGACGACGGTCGGGTGCGTCGGGTGCCGGTACGTCCGGCCGTTGACGGTCAGGCTGGCGGTCATCGTCACGGAATAGTACGGCGAGCGGGGGGGCGAGGGATGAGAATTCTCAGGCCGGACGGGCCGTGGGCCAGGGCCCCGCCGGCCGCGGCGCTACTTGAAGCGGTAGCCGAGCGTGACCGCGACGATGTGTGCCGTGTAGTTCTTGGCGTCGTTCCCGAGCCAGATCGACGACGCCACACCGGGCAAGAACGGATTGAGGGTGTCCGTCCGCCAGTCGTGTTTCGTGAACGACTCGAAGGCGTAGGCAAGCCCCAGCGTCCAGGCTTTCGAG
>JBGPYK010000584.1:0-2261 GCA_041493245.1 Methylomirabilia bacterium
AGGCGGTCAAGCAGGGCGGCACCCGCCGCGGCGCCAACATGGGCGTCCTGCGCGTGGACCATCCCGACATCGTCGAGTTCATCGAGTGCAAGCTGGACGGCGGCATGACGAACTTCAACATCTCGGTGGCGGCCACCGATGCGTTCATGGACGCCCTGGCGCGGGGCGCCGACTACGACCTGGTCAACCCGCGGACGGGGCTGGTCACGGGGCGCCTGTCGGCGCGCGAGATCTTCGAGCGCATCGTGCGCGCCGCTTGGCGCACGGGCGACCCCGGGCTGGTGTTCATCGACCGCATCAACCAGAGCCCCGCCAACCCGACGCCGGAGGTGGGGTTGGTCGAAGCGACAAATCCCTGCATCGCGGGCGACACGCTGATCTACACGGCTCATGGCCTCGTCCGTGCGGACTCCCTGGCCGCCTCGGCGGAGACAGAAGACGTCGTCCTCGACTCACGGTTCGATGTGGGCGAACGGGGATTTTGCTGTTCGGTCTTCGCGACGGGGACAAAGCCCGTCTACCGCTTGGTGACCGAGGAGGGATATGAAGTCCGGTTGACGGGCGACCACCAGGTCATGACGGCGGAAGGCTGGAGGCGGGCCGACGCGCTGCGGCCCGGGGACTTGCTCCACCTCTTGAACCACAAAGGAGGCTTTGGCACCGAGGGTACGCTCCCGGAGGGGCGGCTCCTGGGATGGCTCATCGGAGACGGGCATATCCGGCCGGACAAAGGGGTGATCCTTCGCTTCTACGGCGAAGAGAAGCGGGAGTTGGCTCCGGAGTTCGCCGAACACGTCAATGTCGTATTGGAGTCCCAGCCGGGCGACCGCTATCACGTGAAGCCGGTCGACGTCACCGGGTGCGATCAGGCGACCGTGAGCTCCGTTCGCCTCGCTCGTCTTTTCCTCGAGCGGCACGGGGTTTCGCAAGAGCGGAAGCTGGCCGGGGTGCCTCCTTCCGTGCTCTCCGGTTCCGAGGACCTCCAAAGAGGGTTCTTGCAGGCTCTCTTTACAGCCGACGGGCAGGTCGGCGGCCGGATCGCAAAGGGCGTCTCGGTGCGCCTCACGTCGATCTCGCTGCCGCTCCTGAGGGATGTGCAGCGCGTGCTCCTTAATTTCGGCATCGTGTCTCGGTTGTATGCGAACCGCCACCCGGCACGGACGAAGGAGTTTCCTGACGGTCGCGGCGGATTACGGGAGTACGAGTGCCAGCCGGACCACGATCTGGTGATCGCTCGAGCGAACCTGCCACGCTTCGCCCGGGAGATCGGATTCCTGAGGTCGAGGAAACAGAGAAGGTTGACCGAGGTCTGTTCCTTGTACTCTCGAGGACCCTACGGTGAGCCCTTCGTCGCTCGCTTCAAGGCGCTCGAGCCGGAAGGGGTCGCGCCGGTGTTTGACCTCAAAGAGCCGCTGTCACACAGCTTTGTGGCAAACGGTATTGTCGTTCACAATTGCGGAGAGCAGCCGCTCTTGCCGTTCGAGGCGTGCAATCTGGGATCGGTGAACGTGGCGAAGATCGTCCGGGAGCGCGGCGGCCAGCCGGAAATCCACTGGGACGAGCTGGAGCGCGTGGCGCGCCTGGCCGTGCGGTTCCTCGACGACGTCATCGAAGTGAACCCGTATCCGCTTCCCCAGATCGACGTCATGGTCAAGGCCAACCGGCGCATCGGGTTGGGGGTCATGGGCTGGGCGGATCTGCTCTTCACGCTCGGCATTCCCTACGACAGCGACCAGGCGCTCGATCTCGCCGGCCGGCTCATGGCCTTCATCGAGGAGAAGGCGCACGACCAGTCGGCGAAGCTCGCCGAGGAGCGGGGACCGTTCCCCAACTGGAGCCGCTCGATCTACCGCAGCGGCCGATCCCTGCGGAACTCGACGGTCACGACGATCGCGCCCACCGGCACGATCTCCATGATCGCCGGCTGCTCGTCGGGCATCGAGCCCGTGTTCGCCCTGGCCTTTGAGCACCGGGTCAAGGGCCCCGACGGTGAGCGCGTCCTGCCGTTCGTGAGCGAGACCTTCGAGCGGCTGGGCCGGCAGCGCGGCTTCTACAGCGAGGCCCTAATGGCCGAGGTGGCCCGGCGCGGCTCGCTGCACGGCCTGGCCGGCGTGCCGGACGACGCGCGCGCCGTCTTCAAGACCGCGCACGAGATCGACTACACCTGGCACGTGCGGCACCAGGCGGCGTTCCAGCGCCACACCGACAACGGGGTCTCGAAGACCATCAACCTGCCGCGCGAGGCGACGACCGACGACGTG
>JBGPYK010000416.1:0-3350 GCA_041493245.1 Methylomirabilia bacterium
CGGCGTCCTCTGACCACAGCGGTGTCCGCTCCGGTCACCGGCGAGCCATTCCCACTCTGTTCGGCTGTTTCGTTGTCACGCGAATCGGGAATGGGTCACCCGGACGCCATCCGCCCCCCTCCCACCGGGTCACCGTTCGACTCCCGTGTGCGAGTTCATGAATACTAAATGAATAATCTCCACCAAACCTACAGGCCGATCAAAAGGGCCCAGATGCTAGGCGGCGAGGAGTGGCGCGACTGAGGCGTATGCCGCATACGCCGCAGGGAGCGCCCGACGAGCCAACGACGCAGATGGGTCCTTTTCATCGGCCTGCGTACTACCGCATCTTGGCGAGGTCGACGGCAAAGCGGGAGACGAGCTGGCCCTCGGGGTCGCGGATCACGAGCACGACTTTGGACTGGCCAGTGACGTCCTTGGTGGGAAAGGCGTAGATCGATCGCGCCAGGAACGAGCCGTTGGTCTGCCGCAGACCGGTGCGCTCGTTCTGGACGAACATGGGCTCGACCTCCAGGTCGCCCACAAGGAGGCGTGGCGTGTAGTAGCGCGCGAAGTCCTCGCGGGTCCCCTGCAGGTGGACCCAGAACATCAGGCGGTCGCGGAGGTCCTGCAGCATCCTGTCCCGGTCCCGCGGCTTCATGACCTCGTTCTTGAAGGCGGCGTTGCGTGCGGCCAGCGCGAGCCGGTGGAAGGGCGTGATCACAGTGAGGTGCTCGCCGGCGGCGTTGTCCACCCGCCACTCCGCGTCGAAGCCCGTCTCCTTGGTCACGCTGCGCTGGCCGACGCGCAGAGCCTCGGCCTGCTCGCGATCACTGAGGGTCAGCAGGGCGGCCCCGGCGGGCGGCGTCGAGACGAGCAGGGTCAGGAGGGCGAGGGCGAGGGCGGGGCGCCTCACGGCGTCCGGCCCACCACCACGCGGTCGAACGTCGTCGGTCCGAAGTACTTGGCGGCGACCCGCTGCACGTCGGCGGCGGTCACGCGGCCGACGCGGTCGCGATAGCGATCCGCGTAGTCGAGCCCCAGCCCCATCTCCTCGACCGCGACGAGGAAGTCCGCCACCTTGGACGAAGTGTCGAGACGGAGCGGAAAGCTGCCGATGAGATAGTCCTTGGCCACGCCCAGCTCCCGCGCCGTGACGGGGTCACGCTGCATCCGGGCCAGCTCGCCCTCGATGAGACCGGTGACCTTGGCGACCTCGGCCGTCCGCGTCTGGGCGCTCGCCACGAAGAGAGCGCCGTACTTGCCCGGCGACAGGTGGCTGTTGACGTCGTAGGCCAGACCGCCCTCGTCGCGGACCCGGGTGTAGAGCCGGGACGTGGACCCGCCCCCCAGGATGTAGGAGGCCACCGTCAACGGGAAGTAATCGGGATCCGCCTGGGTCACCGCCTGCCGGCCGAACAGGAGCGTCGACTGGGTCAGCTCGCGCTTGATGGTCTCGGCGCGGGGCGTCGAGCCGGCGGCGGCGACGGGCACGCCGGCGGCGGGCGACGCCGGGCGTGGCCACGCGCCGAAGCGCGCGGTGATCTCGCGGCGGGCCTCGTCGACCGTCACGGCGCCGACGACGGCGACGATGGTCGTGTCGGGCCGCACGTGGTCGCCGTAGAAGCGCGCGACGTCGTCACGGGTGAGCCGGCCCACTGACTCACGCGTCCCCTCGACCGGCGTCGCGTAGGGATGGCCGGCGAAGACGAGCCGCGAGAGCGCGCGCGAGGCGACCGCTCCCGGGTTTTCCTCGGAGCGCTGGAGGGCGGCCTGGATCTCGGCCGCCTTCCGCTTGAGCTCCGTTTCCGGGAAGGTCGGCGAGAGCAGGACCTCCTGCAGGAGATCGAGCCCCAGCGTCAGGTCGCGCTTGAGCACGGCCAGCGACGTCGTGAGACCGTCGCGTCCGGCGCCCGCGTTCAGCCGTCCGCCGACGAACTCGATGGCCGCATCGACCTGCGGTCCGGTGTGCTTGGCGGTCCCCCGCGAGAGCAGAGCGCCCGTCAGGTTGGCGAGGCCCGCACGGTCGGGAGGATCGAAGACGGCGCCCGCGCGAGTGAAGACCCGCACCGCGACGATGGGCACCGCGGGGCGCTCGGCGACGAGCAGCACGAGCCCGTTCGGCAACACCTCGCGGTGGGCGATGGGCGCCGGTCGGACCGGCGCCGCCGCCAGCACCACGCCGAGCACGGCCAGGCCGAGCGCGGAGGCGTATCGATGCGATCTTTCAACGTCGGGGGGAGCGAACGCCGCTCCTCCCCGACACCCCCCACCGTGTTGTTGCTGAGTCGATTCGTTCACGGTTTTCATTCGAGCTGCTTGCGGAAGCGGAGGACGGCCAGCGTGAAGACGATGGCGCCGAACGCCGCCAGCGGCAACAAGCTGGGCCAGAGATACTCGAGGCCGATGCCCTTGAGGACGATGCCGCGCACCACACGCAGATAATACGTGAGCGGGATGACGCTGGCGAGAACCTGGGCCCCCCGCGGCATGCCCTCGATGGGGAAGAGCAACCCCGAGAGGTAGATCGAGGGCATGAACGTGAGGAAGGCGAGCTGCATGGCCTGGGGCACGGTGCGGGAGGCCGCGGAGACCAGGATGCCGATGCCGAGCGTCCCCCACATGAAGAGCAGCGAGAGCGCGTAGAGCAGGACGAGGCTGCCGCGGATGGGGACGTCGAAGGCGAAGCGCGCCACGAGCAGCGCCATCGTCATCTGCCCGTAGGCGACGAGGAGGTTGGGGATGATCTTGCCGAGCAGCAGCTCCCAACGCCGGATGGGGCTGACCACGAGGGCCTCCAGCGTCCCCTTCTCACGCTCGCGCACGATGGAGACCGCCATCGCGGTGATCGTGGTCTGCATGAGCAGCGCGCCGATGAGGCCGGGCACGATGAAGATCGCCGACACGAGGTCGGGGTTGTACCAGGCGCGGACGCGGACGTCGAACGGCGCCGCCGTACGGCGGAGGACTGTCCCCTCGGCCGTCTGGGTCAGCACCTCGAGCGAGCGCTGGGCCCCCAGGGCGCTCGCCGCGTTCATGGCCGAGGTGGCCACCTGCGGGTCGGAAGCGTCCACGATCACCTGGATCTCGGCGTCCCGCCGGGTGAGCCGGCGATCGAAATCGGGCGGGATCACGACGCCGACCTTGGCCGTGCCGTCGTCGATCATCCGCGTCAGCTCGCGGAGGCTGCGGACTTGGTACCGCACGTCGAAGTACTGGCTGTTGCCCAACGCCTCGAGGAACGTCCGCGCCTCCACGCTGCCGGACTGGTCGAAGACCGCCGTCGCCACGTGCTTGACGTCGGTGTTGATCGCCCAGCCGAAGATGAAGAGCATGACCACCGGCATGAACAAGGCCAGCGTGAGGGCGAG
>JBGPYK010000326.1:0-3955 GCA_041493245.1 Methylomirabilia bacterium
GACCCAGCCGTAGGCCCCGATGCCCGTCGCGAATGCCAGCAAGCCCGCGGCGAGCGGCGTGGAGACCGGCCAGAAGGCGTAGGCGGCGAAGACCGACGCGCCGACCGCGCCGGTGAGCGAGAGCCACACCGATCGCCGGCCGGCGATCCAGCGGTCGCTCGCCGCGCCGAGGACGAGACGCGACACCGCGCCGCCTCCCTGCGACGACGCCACGAGCAGGCCGGCGCCGATCTTGTCGAATCCCAGCACCTGGATGGTGTAGAGCGGGAGATAGCTCAGCACCGCCGCCTGAACCATCCCGAGGATCAGCCCGCTCGCGAAGAACATGGCGAGCGGCGGCTGTCGCGCTATCGACCAGCCGCTTGTCCTCACGGCATGCGGCTCCGAGGCCGACGGCGCGGCGGCAAGCACTCGGCGGTCCAGGATCCCCAGCGCCCGCCAGGTCAGGGCCACGGGCAGCGCGACGATGACACCGCCCGTCGCGACGGCGGCGCGCCACCCGAGCGCGGCCGCGATGAAGGGAAGGGTGAGCGCGGCGACGACGCCTCCCAGCGTCAGTCCCATCTGCTTGATGCCCATCGCGATGCCGCGCTCGCGCATGGGGAACAGATCCATGATCGCCTTGCCGAGGGCCGGATTGACCACGCTCCAGCCGGCGCCGGCCACGAACAGGCAGAAGAGGAACACCGGGAACACGGGCGACCCGGCCGCCGCGAGGAGCCCGAGGGCGCCGAGCGACAACCCTCCGAGGAAGGTCGGACGAACGCCCAGCCGGTCGGCGAGGCGCCCACCCGGCAGCGAGAAGAAGAGGCCACCCAGGTAGATCGAGGGGACGATGAACGCGACCTGGAGCCGCGTGAGGGCGAAGCCGTCCACCAGGCTCGGCGTCAGCGGCGAGAGGCCGAGCATTCCGAACGCGCCGGCACCGTAGGACGTCGTGAGAATGGAGAGGAGGAACCAGCGAGCGGACACAGCGGTCGATGGTAGCATCACGGTCCGAGGAGAGGACGAGACGATGGTGAACGTGCTGGTGACGATGCGCTTTAACGAGACCCAGTTGAACCGTCTCCGCGAGGTCTCGCCCGGGCTCGGCGTGACGTGCGCCGCCGCGGAGACCGCCGACTACTCGCGCACGGACGTCCTTTACGCGGGCGCGCCGACCCGCGAGCTGTCCCGCGCGCCGCATCTGAAATGGGTGCAGCTCCACATGGCCGGGATCGACGCGCTCCGCCAGCATCCGCTCTACACGGACAGCGCGATTTCCCTCACGACGACCAGCGGCGTGCACGCGGCGACGATTGCGGAGTACGCCATCACCGTGCTGCTGGCGCTAGCCCATCGCGTGCCGCGGATGGTCGAGTGGCGGGCGCGGGGCACCTGGCCGCCCGACGAGCAGCGGTGGCCGCTGTTCGTGCCGACGGAGGTGCGGGGCGCGACCCTCGGCATCATCGGCTACGGGAGCATCGGGCGCGAGCTGGCGCGCATCGCGAAGTCGGCGTTCGCGATGCGCGTGCTCGCGTGCAAGCGCGACCCGTCGCAGCGGACCGACTCCGGTTATCACCTGCCGGGCACGGGCGATCCCGAGGGCCTCTTGCCGGACGAGTGGCTCTCGCCCGCGGGGCTGCCGGACCTGCTCGCGCGGTCGGACGTCGTCGTAATGTGTGCGCCCCTGACGTCGGAGACGCGGCACATGATCGGCGCCCGGGAGTTGCGCGCGATGAAGTCGTCGGCCTACTTTGTTAACGTTGGGCGCGGCGCGACGGTCGACGAACCGGCGCTGGCGCAGGCGCTGGCGGAGCAGCGCATTGCGGGGGCGGCGATCGACGTGTTCGCACAGGAGCCGCCCCCGGCGGGCCACCCGCTCTACGGGCTCGACAACGTCATCGTCTCCCCGCACGTGTCAGGCTTCCTCCCGAGCTACGACGACAAGTGTGCCGAGCTGTTCGCCGAGAACCTGCGCCGCCACCTCGACGGCGTTCCGCTCCTGAACTTGGTCGACCGCGCCCGCGGGTATTAGCGACATGGGGGGCTCCGAGATGGCCCCCATACCCCCCACGCTCGGACCGCCCCAGTTTGCGCCAGCCCGGCATTCAGCACCGCGGGCAAGAGGTCGCGTGGGACATTCCGGCTTCGGCCCCACCCGGACACCACGAAGAGAATGCCGCCGGCCACGAGGAGCCGGAGCGAGGTGAAGCTCATCACGGGAATCTCGCGCAGGCCGAGCTTGGCGCCAGGATAAATGCCGCCCCAGAGCACCACGGCCAGGAGCGGTTCCAGCCTGATCCAGCCTATCCGTCTTTGCACGGATCAGTAGCGCAGGCGCTTCGCGTCTATCGGGACGACGTGGGATGACGTCCGGGGGCGTTCTTCCTCGGTCCCGCGCCGTCGACCGCCGCCGCGTAACCCGCGAGCAGGGGGTGGGGCGTGATCGCGGTCGAGCGGGCCTGGGGCACGAACAGCGTGGCGAGGAAGAACGGATGGCCGGGGATCTCGACGATCCTGATCTCGCCCGTGCTGCCGCGCCCGCTCACCCGGAGTCCGCCGCCCTCGAGGAGCTGGTCGTACTCGGGATTGACACCGTAGTTGCAGTAGTAATCCTCGGATCCTCGGTGGCCTCGGCGGTACCGAAGAGCTGTGCCGCCAGCGCACCGGGACGAATAATCACGGTCTGCTGTTGCGTGACGAGCGAGCACGCGAGGGGGGTGATGACGAGACGCTCCGCGTCGGGACTCGTTTCAGCATGGTCGGCGTCTCGGAACCCGAGAACATTGCGCGCGAACTCGACGATCGCGTGCTGGAAGCCGCCTCAGGTGCCGACGAGGGGAACGCCCCGCTCTCGCGCGTAGCGGATCGCCGAGAGCGCCCCGTCCATACTTCGATAGGGGCTCGCCGGCGCGATCCAGAGCCCGTCGAATAGAGCCAGCCGCTTCTCGGCCTCGTCCCCGACCGCGTCCGTGGGCACCCACTCGAAGCGGAGTCCGACGTGATCGAGCGCCTGGTTCGTGAACCGATGGGTGGGGTTCGTCGGATTAAAATCGCCAACGATGCCGATCAAGGCGCTCACGTCGACCGCCATCCTAGCATGCGTGCTCGAGGTGGCTCGGAAGGCGGGTCACCTGCCCCTCGGCACCTTCGACCGCGAGCTCGGCAAACTGGACGGCGTGCAGAGATTGTGACCGCCGTGGCCCGCCGTCAGGTGGCCAGCGTCGACTCCCAGAACATCTCCTCGACGGTGAGGTGGCGGGGGGCGAGCCCCTGGCGAAAGGTGTACCCCGCCAGCGTGTCCAGGGTCTTGCGGTTCCTGGCGACGCCGTAGGGGAACGGGTCGTCGCCCATCAGGGCGCGGGTCTCCTCGACCTCGGCCACGAGCCAGGGCAGGCTCACGGGCAGGGCTGCGGTGAAGTCGAGATGCTGATAGGCGATGCGTTTGGCCTCGACGAAGGCGTCGTACAGGCTGCGCGGAAGCCACGGATGTTGTCGCGCCAGCTCCTCTTTCAGAACCACCGCGTGCATGATCGGGAAGATCCCCGTCTTTTCGTAGTACGCGCGCTCGACACGGCGGAAGTCGGGGAAGAGCCGGCGCACGCGCCCCGACGCGAAGGCCGCGGGCCGGCGGGCGCCGATGAAGGCGTCCAGCTCTCCCGCCGCCACCATGTCACCGAGGTTCCGGTCGGCAGGAACCGCCTCCTTGCGGATCTCGGCGGGCAGCGTCACGTCCACTTCCTTCACGCGGGCGCCTTCACCTCCCTCGAACCAGTGGATGTCCTTGGGCGCCACTCCGTATTCGTCCTCGAGGGTCCCGCGGATCCACACTGCCGCCGTCATGTGGTACTTCGGCACGCCCACGCGCTTGCCGAAGAGATCCCCCGGCTCCCGGATCCCGGCGTCCGCGCCCACGAAGATCGACGAGTGGCGGAACGAAGACGACGGGAAGGCCGGAATCGCGACCAGAGGC
>JBGPYK010000227.1:0-4912 GCA_041493245.1 Methylomirabilia bacterium
GGCGCCGTCTATCGTGAGGTGGTGCGATCCCTGAAGTCGGCTCGGGCGAGCGTTCCCCCGGTGGAGGAGGATCTCCGCGAGTGGTACGCGCTCACGCCTGCACAAAGATTCAGAGAGTCCCAGCGTCTCTGGGAAACGTTCTTGCTCCTGGGGGGAAGTTGTGAGCCAGAGCCCGATTCCCAGAGTCCTTTCTACTTTCCAGCGTCACCGGGTGAAGGCGTTGCTGATGGGCGGGCAGGCCTGCATCCTGTACGGGGCCGCGGAGTTCACCAGAGACGTCGATTTCGCGGTGGCCGTCGGCCCCGGAAACCTCGATCGCCTTCGCGCCGCGCTTGACGAGCTCGAGGCCGAGCCGGTCTTCTTTCCGTTGCTTTCGGCCGCGGTTCTCCGACGAGGCCACGCCTGTCATTTCCGTTCGCGCGCTGCCGGCCTGCACGGGCTGCGGATCGACGTGATGTCCAAGATGCGGGGCGTCGACTCCTTCGGCAAGCTGTGGAAGCGGAGGGAGGAGTTCGAGCTGCACGGCGTCGGGCGCGTCGCGGCCCTTTCCCTGCCCGACTTGGTGCAGGCCAAGAAGACGCAGCGCGACAAGGACTGGCCGATGATCCGGCGGTTGATCGAGGCCGACGTCGCGCGCGCAGCGTCAAGGATCCCGTCGACTCGTTGTCGGTTCTGGCTGCAGGAATGTCGAAGCTACGAGTTGCTACGCGATCTGGCCCGCAGTCACCCCGAGCTGGCTCGGCGTGTCCGCCGGCCTGCTCTGCGCGCGGCGATCACCGGCGACCCGGAACGGACGACCGCGCTGCTCAGGAAGGAAGAGGACCGCGAGCGGCAGCAGGACCGGCTCTACTGGGCTCCACTACGCTCAGAGCTGGAGCGTTGGCGTCGAAGCCGACCGCGGTAGGTCCTCCCGAAGAGAGCCTGGAGCTTGATCGCTTGATCTCTAACGGTACCAGCCGGCTCCCGTGGTCGATGAGCAGATCGACCTCGTCGCCCTGCGCCGTGCGCCAGAAGTACGGGCGCCCCACCGACTGACCTCACGCCACGAATGTTCAGAAGTCAAAGCCTGACCCTGAAGAGCCCACACAGCCGCTGAGCAATAGTTCTCGTCACCCTCTCGAGCCTCGGACCAGTCTTCGGCACCTCGAGAGCGACGGTGAGCGCATCGACATACGGCCGTCCTGGCGTAAGCCGGCGGCAGTTCACGAGATGCGCGCTTGACAATCACGACGACGGCACCGCAGAGTCTCGCCACGCCCGCTGCGCGGAGGTGCGCCGTGTCCATCACCCGACGGTCGCCCGTGAGTCGTTCGTTCCTCGTGGCCCTGCTCGTGCTGGTCTGCGCGGGACCCGCCGCCGCCGCCCCCGAGGGCCAGCTCACCTATGCCGTCCACGTCACCCTCGTCTCGCGCTGGCTGGACCCGGCGGAGGCCGAAGGGATCGTCACGCCGTTCATGGTTCTCTATGCGCTGCACGACGCGGTGGTGAAGCCGATGCCGGGCCAGCCCCTGGCGCCGAGCTTGGCCGAGTCGTGGACGGTGTCGAAGGACGGCAGCGTCGTCGAGTTCGTGCTCCGTAAGGGCGTCACCTTCCACAACGGTGACCCCTTCACCGCCGACGACGTGCGGTTCAGCTTCCAGCGCTACAAGGGGACATCGGCCAAGCTCCTCAAGGAGCGGGTGCGCGAGATCGAGGTCGTCAACGCCCATCGCGTGCGCTTCCACCTCGCCGGTCCCTGGCCGGACTTCTTCACGATCTACGGCACGCCGGCCTCCGGCGCCGCCTGGATCGTCCCCAAGCGCTACCTCGAGAAGGTGGGCGAGGAGGGGTTCCAGCGAGCGCCGGTCGGCCTCGGGCCCTACCGGTTCGTGTCGTTCAAGCCGGGCATCGAGCTGGTGCTGGAGGCAAACGAGACGTACTGGCGCAAGGTGCCGAGCGTCAAGCGGCTCGTGATGAAGGTCGTACCCGACGAGTCGACGCGGCTCGCGATGCTGAAGCGGCGGGAGGCGGACGTCGCCTACGGCTTCCTGGGGCCGACGGCCCAGGAGATCCAGCGCGATCCCGGCTTGAAATTGGTCCCGACCTCGATCCTGGCGACCCACTGGATCAACTTCCACGAGCAGTTCGACGCGAAGTCGCCGTGGCACGACCGCCGCGTGCGGCTGGCCGCCAACCATGCCGTCGACCGCCAGGCGCTCAACCAAGCGGAGACGCTCGGCTTCTCGCGCCCGACGGGCGGGATCATTCCGAAGGAGTTCGAGTTCGTCCTGCCCCTCGACGCCTACCCCTACGATCCCGCGCGCGCCCGCCGGCTCCTGGCCGAGGCTGGATATCCAAACGGCTTCGACGGCGGTGAGTTCTCGGTGGGACCGCCCTACTTTTCGCTCGGCGAGACCCTCATCGGTTACCTGCAGGCCGTCGGGATCCGCACGAAGCTCAGGACGATGGAGCGCGCCGCCTTCTTCGCGGCCTGGCGGGACAAGAAGCTCCGCGGCCTCAGCTACGGGGCGACCGGCGCCTCCGGCAACGCGGCCACGCGCATCGAGAGCTTCTTCGTGAGCGGAGGGCCCTATGCCTACGGCGGCTATCCCGACATCGACGAGCTGGCAAGGGCCCAGGCGCGTGAGCTCGACCGCGGAAAGCGCGAAGACATGCTCCACCAGATCCAGCGGCTCGCCCACGAGCGGGTGATGTTTGCGCCGATGTGGCAGTACACCTTCCTCAACGGGACCGGGCCCGGCGTGGCCGACGCCCGCTTCGGCGCCATCTCCGGCTTCCCCTACACCGCGCCCTACGAGGACCTGCGGCTGCGCCGTCCGTGAGGCGCCCACCGCTCGAAGTGGAGCGGTTCGGCTGATCTCCAAACCCACCGGCTTGACGAGCCGGCCGCTGGGGCGCTATACCTTGGCCCGTGTACCCGCCGGGTTGTGAGCCATGACCAACACGAGGTGAGACATGAACTACACGCGGATCTCGGCCGACTGCCATATCGACATGCCCTGGCTCCCGCCCGACCTGTTCACCGCGAACGCCTCGGCGGCGATGCGTGACCGGGTGCCGTTCGTCACCGACGGCCCCGACGGTCCGCACTGGACCTGCAAGAATGGCCAGTCGTTCGGCCTCGTCTGCGGCGTCGGACCGTCAGGCCAGAAGTACGTGCCCGGACAGAATTACCGCGTCGACAAGATGGCGGCGGCGGGCCTCTACGAGGACGCCAAGCGGGGCATCCGGCGCGTCATCGATCCCGACCTCCGGCTCAAGGACGCCGAGATGGACGGCGTCGACGTCGAGGTGATCTTCGGCATCCTCGGCGCCGCCACGCGCCTCGGCGACCACGAGGCGGCGCGCGAGATGTTCCGCATCTACAACGATTGGCTCACGGATTTCTGCAGTCACCATCCCGATCGCCACATCGGCCTGGCGTGCCTACCGTACGGCGACATCAACGCCGCGGTGCAGGAGATCCACCGCGCCGCGAAGCTCGGACTCCGCGGACTCGAGCTGTCGTGCTCGTGGGACATGGAGCCCATGTGGCACCCCATCTGGGAGCCGCTGTGGCAAGCCGTGAGCGAGGTGAATCTCCCCCTCCACTTCCACACGTTCCCCTCGCTGCCGCCGAGTGTCCGTGAGAAAGCCACCGGCCTCGCCCGCCGCGCCGCGCTGTTCACGGGCGTCTCCGGGTTCCAGATGAACCTCGTCAACATCCTGGCCGCCATCATCGGCGCCGCCGTCCTCGAGCGGTATCCCAAGCTCCGGATCTCCTTCGGCGAGAGCGGGATCGGCTGGATTCCGTATGCGCTCGACCGCATGGACTTCGAGTGGGAGGACCGCTTCCGCGATCTTGGTCTCACCATGAAGCCGAGCGACTACTGGCGGCGGCAGTGCAAGGCGACGTTCCAGTTCGACCGGATCGGCGCCAAGCTGATCGACGACATGGGCGTCGAGACGATCATGTGGGGCTCGGACTACCCGCACACGGATGGTGTCTGGCCGGAGTCCTCGAAGTACATCGAGGAACAGTTCGGCCACCTGTCGAAGGACGTGGTCCACAAGATCACCTGCGAAAACGCCGGGAAGTTCTACGGGCTGGTTTAATAACATGGGGGCCCAGAAATGGCCCCCAAACCCCCCCTACGCTCGGGGCGCCCCGGCGAAGCCGCGGCGCCCCTCGATACCCGCCAACGCTCGGACCGCCCCCGCCAAGCCGGGGCGCCCCTCGACACGGTAGTCGGACGGTGACGCGGTGGGAGGCGGGCGGACGGCGTCCGGTTGACCCATTCCCGTTTCGCGATACGACGAAACAGCCGGACAGAGTGGGAATGGCTCGCCGGTGATCGGAGCAGACACGGCTGTGGTCAGAGGACGCCGTCCGCCCGCCTCCCGCCGTGTCACCGTCCGACGCGCGCGTGATTTCTGAACCGCTCCGAGGCGACGGTGTGTTTCCGCCCGCGGCCTATGCGCGGGACGACGAGTCCTCGGACGACCGCTTCTACCTCGTCCCTCGCCGGGTCGTCCACATCGACGACGGGGCCATCACAGCGCTTGGCCGTCTGTATGCCGAGGTGCTGCCCGCCGGCGGAGGTCTGCTCGATCTGATGAGTAGCTGGCGCAGCCATCTCCCGGAGGGTCTGCGCCCGCGCGACGTGGTGGGACTGGGGTTGAACGCGGAGGAGATGGCTGACAATCCGCAGCTGACGAGCGCCATCGTCCACGACGTGAACGGCGACCCGCGGTTACCGTTCGGCGACGAAGAATTCGACGGAGCGATGTGCGCGGTGTCGATTCAGTATGTGACTCACCCGCTGCTGGTCTTCCGAGAGGTCCGCCGAGTGCTGCGGCCGGGCGCGCCCTTCGTGGTGTCCTTCTCCAACCGTTGCTTCCCCACCAAGGCCGTCGCCGTCTGGCTCGGCAC
>JBGPYK010000228.1:0-4910 GCA_041493245.1 Methylomirabilia bacterium
GGCATGCCGGGCGGGAGGAGCGGCGCCGCCTTCGCGATCGCCGCCTGCACGTCCTGGCCGGCGGCGTCGATGTTCCGTTCGAGCGTGAACTGGATCGTGATCTGCGTCACGCCGAGCCCGCTCGTCGACGTCATGGAGTCGATGCCGGCGATCGTCGTGAACTGCCGCTCGAGCGGCGTCGCCACCGCGGCCGCCATCGTCTCCGGGCTCGCGCCGGGCAGGCTCGCGATGACCTGGATCGTCGGGAAGTCGACGTTCGGGAGGTCGTTCACGGGCAGCCGCTGGTAGGCCATCAGACCGAAGATCAGGACGGCCGCCATCAGGAGCGTGGTGAGGACGGGACGGCGGATGAAGAGGGTGGGGCTCACAACGCCCTCGGCGCCGTCGCCTCGGCGCCTCGCGGGGGCTTGATCTCGACGCGGGCGCCCGGGCGCAGCCGGAGATGACCGTCGGTGACCACGCGCTCGCCGGCCTTGACGCCTTCGTCGATCACCACCTCGCGGGCCAAGCGCCGCCTGATCTTGACCGGCCGCGACTCCACGGTGAGATCCGGCTTCACCACGAAGACGGACGGGCCCTGTTGTCCAGCCTGCACCGCCTGCGCCGGCACGACGACCGCCCGGTCGGTGGTGAGGGTGAGCGCGACGTCGACGAACTGCCCCGGCCACAACGCGTTGTCCGCGTTCGGGAACGTCGCCTTGAGCTGGATCGTCCCGGTGCTCGGATCGACCGTGTTGTTCATGAAGGTGACGGCGCCGGCCACGCTCTTCTGACCGCCGTCGAGCACGGCGTCGACGGTCAGCGTGCCCCGGGCGCGGTAGGTCTTGATCGCGGTGAGGTGCGGCTCGGGCACCGCGAACGACACGTAGATCGGCCGCACCTGCGCGATGACGACGAGCGGGTTGTCCTCGTTGGACTTGACGACGTTGCCGGCCTGGACGAGGAGATTGCCCGTGCGGCCGTCCATGGGCGCGGTGATTCGCGTGTAGGCGAGCTGCAGTCGCGCCGTGTCGACCATCGCCTCGTTCGCCGCGATGGCCGCCCGCGCGTTGTCGACCATTGCTTCCCCGGCGCGCGCCGCGGCCTTCGCGCTCTCCACCGCCGCCCGGTCCGCCTGGACGGTCGCCTGCAACGCGGAGAACTGCGTGTGGACCTGGTCGTACTGCTCGCGCGCGATGAACTCCCGCCGCACCAGCTCGCTGTAGCGCTGGTCCTGGACGCGCGCGTTCTCGAGCTGCGCGAGATCGCGCTCGAGGTTCGCGAGCGCCTGGCTCACCTCCGCCTGTCGCTGCCCGAGCGCCGCCTCGGTCTGGCGGAGCCCGGCCCGGTCCTTCGCGACGTTGGCCTCGGTCTGGCGCACCGCCGCCTCGAGCGGCCGCGGATCGATCGTGAAGAGCAGGTCGCCGCGCTTGACCTCCTGGCCCTCCGCGAAGTGGACCTGCACGATCTGGCCGGCAGCCTGAGACTTGACGCCGACCGTCGTGTACGCCTGCACGGTGCCGACGGCCGTGACCTGGACCGGCACCGTCTTATCCTCGACGGTCGCGACACCCACGGGCACCGCGGGCGCAGGCGCCGGGCGCGGTTGCGCCCCGCCGGCCCGGTCGGAGCACGCGGCGCAGGACAGCGCCGCGACGGCGACAAGCCCCGCGCCGACGGCGCGTCTCATGGCTGGGCCGCCTCGGTCGCGGCGTTGCCCATGACGAGTCTGACGAGAGGGGAGCACGATCGTTTAAGAGTATACGGGCTCAACAGGTTTGTCATTGAGTAGCCGGGGCCCGCGGGCGACGATTCACCCCGCGCGGAGCGGCGGAGTTGATGCTAGCATCCCCGCATGGGCGATTGGCCGCGGCCGGCCGCGGCGAGCGGCGCGCAAACCTGAAGGAGCGATTTATGGGACGTATCGTTACGTTCGCCGGACTGCCCTACCGTGAATCCGCCTCCGGCGTGAAGCGCGCGCCGATCACCGGCGGCGAGATGAAGGAGATGGCCGCCGAGGTGATCCGGCTCGCGCCGAAGGCGAAGCTGACCGAATCCGTGCCGTCGGGCTCGGATCGCTATCTCTTCACCTTGACCGGCGAGGTGACGCTGAGCGCAGGCACAACGCACGCGATGGTCGAGGAAACGTTCGCAACGATCCAGGAAGGCACGGCGCTGACCCTGGAGAATCCGAACGGCGTGGAGGCGACTCTGATCAGCGTGCTCGCGCCTCCACCGGGCAACGCAACGAACCGTGTGGGCTTCTCCGCCGGTCTCGTGGTGGCGCCCCGCGCCACCACGCTGGTGCACGACGTGCCGGCGGAGAAGAAGCGCCGGATCTACTTCGTGGGCAAGGACGCGGCACGCTCCGAACGCGCGCACGCGATGATCGTCCTCTACGTCCGTGACACGGTGACGTCGCTGCACATGCATCCCGACGCCGAGAGCATGTTCGTGCTCCTGTCCGGTAAGACCCGCTTCACGGTCGGCGGCGCGGACGTGGTCGTGGAGCGCGGTCAGGCGGCGTACTTCCCGATGGGCGACCGCCACGGGCTGCGCGTGGCGGAAGGCGACGGCGTGAGCTTCCTCGAGTTCCACATCCCCGCCGCCTACACGACCGTCAGGGGTTGAGGAAGCGGTAGTTGTACGCCATCGCGTCTCAGGCGACGGACTTCCAATTGAATGCCAAGCGCTTTCCGGTTGCCGCACAGTCATGCAGGTAAAGGTTGATCAGCGTCTGATACGGGATCCCGCACTCCCCCGAAATGGCCTTGAAGTACTTGATGGTTTGGTCATCGAGTCGAATGGTCACCTGCCGCTTGAGCCGGCTCGCGTAGGGGTTCCGACGGCCCTTCGAGAAGTCATACTCTTTTTTCATGTTCTCCACCTTCGGTTGTAGATGTCCCGTTCCCTCCGGGTCGCCTTCCGGGCCGAGATGATTCGGATGACTGCACCACGGATATCAGCATGATCAACCGTCGCGGTTACAGGCTCCGTCTCAGCCGATGGTTCGAGCCACCACGATGAGGGCGAACACCGAGGGCCTCACACCCCCGAGGCGGGTGCGCGCGCCTCCGCGCGCGCCGGCGCTGGGAGGGCATTGGGGGCGCGGCCTCCGAAACCCAGAGCCGTAGAGGGCTCACAATCGACGATCGCCAGGGGCGCGCTATCTGGGTATTTCCCCAGAGAGCCCATTTCGCCGGTGACGAGCCACCTCGTGTCCACGAAATCGGAGGCGGTACACAGCGACGAAACGGCCCGTCGGGTCCCGGCGTCACCGTGCTTGACAGCGGAAGTCATATCAACGTGCGGTATCAGCCGCGGCCGCAGGCCGTCGGCTGGATGCCGTGGTTCGACCCCGGAAGCCAACGCCCGCTACAACAGCGTGATGAATTCATCTCGTTCGATTTCGCAGTCCCGGAGGATGGCGGCCAGGAGCCCCGGGCCGATAGTCTCACCGGCGTGAACGGGTACGACCGTTCCCCGGCCGTCGGGGTGACGAAGGAAGTGGTGGCTGCCCTTGATTCTCGCGACCTCGAACCCCGCCTTCCTTAGAGCGGACATGACTTCTCTTCCGGTGATCCGCGGCAGCCGGGTCAAGCCACGGTGATCTTCTGGACGCCGATGAAGTCGAGTGGCTCGACGCTCTCGCCTTGGACCTCGAGGCAGAGTTCGACGGCCTCGCGCACCCTGGTCATCAGCTCATCGAGGGACGTTGCCTGCGTATGACACCCCCGCAGGGCGGGCACGGAAGCCACGAAGTAGCCGTCGGCATCCCGCTCGATAATCACGCTGAATTCCCTTGCCATCGCATCTCCCCCCTGTGGCGATTCTACGCTGAGGAGCCGTCTCCTGCCTTGTGGGTCGAACTCGCGCGCTCACCGGCCGGAGCGAGCATCGCGAGCCCCGGTCCGGTGCAGCGCCAAGTTCGACGCCCTACCCGAACCTGCCACTGTTTGCGGGTCCATGAAGAATCACGCTTGTTCGGGCTAGGCGGGCACTCCTTGCCGACGTTTCAGGACGCGGTCGGCCATGCCTCGGTCGATCCCGCGCGGCCAGCTCCGCTTGAGTGGATCCCGCACGCCGACGGTCAGGCGCCCGAGGCGCTCGATCTCCATCTCGACCTGGTCGCCGTCCTGGATCGGGCCGATGCCCTGATGGTTCGTCCCGCAGGCGATCACGTCTCCGGGTTCGAGGGTCAGGACCGACGAGGCGAACGCCACCAGCCGGTCGACGCCGTACTCGGCGTCCGGCGTGCTGTAGTCGTGGCGGATCTCGCCGTTGACCCAGAGCCGGATCGGCAGGCGCGCGACGTCGGGAACCTCGTCCGCCGTCGTGATCCATGGACCGAGAGGCGCGAAGGTGTCGTCTTGCCCTCGGAGCGCGGGTGATCTAGCATGTCGAGCGTCCAGGAGGCGCACATGAGCGGCAAGATGCGATCGGCCCTCGTCCTGCTCGCTGCTTTGGTCCTCGTCTTTGGGCCCCTCCCGTCGTCGGCGGCGCCGGCGGGGCCGCCGGTACGCGTCGGCAGCACCCTGGCGCTGACCGGGCCTCTGGGGCCGACGTCGATCGTGCACAAGCTCGCGGGAGAAATCTCCGTCGAGCAGATCAACAAGCGGAACGGCCTGCTCGGGAAGCCGGTCGCCTGGGTCCTCCTCGACGACCAGTCGAAGGCCGACGTGACCCGGACGCTTTACGAGCGCCTCATCACCGTCGACAAGGTCGACCTCTTGATGGGCCCGTACGCCACCAACGCCATCCTCTCCGCCATGGCGGTCGCGCAGCGCTACCAGAAGATGCTGATCCACCACTCTTTCGGGATTCCCAAGCTCGCGACGTACCCCATGCACATTCCTGTGAGCGCGCTCGGCAACGAGCCGGACAAGACCGTGGCGAAACGGGTCTTCGAAGCGCTCGAGTCCACGGGCCAC
>JBGPYK010000277.1:0-4349 GCA_041493245.1 Methylomirabilia bacterium
CGCGGAGTCGCGACACGACGGTGATCGGCGAGAGACGGTCGAGTTGCGCGCGTGTCGCCGGCGAAAGGCGGTCGAGGAGCGTGGTTGTCAGGTCCTCACGGCGGCTCAAGACAAGGCTCATCGCGGTGCGACCGCTGGGCTCAAGCTGCGCGGCGAGCGCGCTCGTGTCGTCCGATGGGTTGGCGAGCCTGCGCGAGGCGATCAGGGCAAAACGCTCACGGTCGCCGCTATCGTCGATGAGCGGCGTGAGCAGTGCCGCCAGCTTCCAGCGATTGTATTCCTCAACGCGTCCTGCGTACCGACGCCCCTGAAACGTGTGAATCCCGGTGGTGAGATAGACGATCACGCGTCTGAGATCCGCGTAGCCGCCAAAACTTCCGATCCACGCCAGACCTTCCACGTCGGCGGCGGCGACGAGAGCGGGCCCCGCCCCGAAGCTGAAGCCGGCCACGGCGACCGCCTCGCTCCGGCGACGCAGCTCGGCCAGGGCGGCCTTGATCTCATCGATCTCGCGTCCGCTCAGGCGAAACGTGGCGAGCCCGTCGAAATGCGGAACCATGACCAGATGTCCGTGCCGCGCGAAGAGTCGGGCGAGCCGGACGAGCTCAGGATGTCGGCGTCCAGCCGGTGACAGCCCGTGCACGATGAGGACCGCCGAACGCGTGTGACGGGGCCAATACGTGTGACGGGGCTGATAGAGGTCGGCGCGCATCGTCGTCGCGCTGGCGCGCACGATGATCTCTTCGCTCGCCGATGCCGCGGACCACCCGGCCATCCATCCATCGAAGGCGGGCACCGCAAGAGCCGCCGTGAACAGGACCGTTGGACCAAAGCGAACGGTGACGGTCGTCGCCAGAAAGAAGCCGAGCACGACGATGACGAAAACGAACCGGCTCGTTCGACCGCGCGGACTGCGCGGACCGTGACGCTTCGGCGTCGCCGACTCTCGTGCTGACGTTATCGCGTGGAGGCCGGCGCAGGCGTCATCACCCACGTCCAGCGGCGCTCCGCCTGCTTCACGACACGCGGGATGTCCTCGACGAGCAGAAACCCCGATTGCACTAGCGACTCGGCGTGGCGTTTGACGAGCTCCAGGTATCGCGAGATGTCCCCGTAGCGCTCCGCCACGCTCGCGCGCGGATCGCCGCTGCGCTCGCGCTCCATCCGGTCACGCGGAAACGGTATGAGGGTTCCGTAAAAGTCCACGAGCTCGTCGGGGTTGATCGCGCCACCGCGCAAGCTCCACGGCGTGTACGTGGCGAGCGGAGCCAACAGCTCGAGACTCCGCACGCCAGCGACGTCGTTGCCGTCGGCGTCCACCTGGGGGACGTGCGGGGGGAACGGCTTGCCGATCTGCGGTGGCTCCAGCGTGATGACGCCCTCGGGCCATCGAGGCCCGTAGTCCACACGGTAAGCCTCGTGCGCGACCCTCGGCCATCGTACACCCGGAATCGCGGGCGCCCGCACGCGGTCCACCGGCACGAGCGTGCCGGTATCGAGGCGGGGGTATGCGCTCGCCGGTGGCTCGCGTCCGTCGCGTACCCACTCGATCAGCCGCGTCAACAACGACCGCAGCGCAGGCCGGAAGTCGAGCGGGTTGCCGCGATACGCCATGACGCCGCCCGACCGTGGTGGCGGGGACGGCCAGTCCACCACGAAATGCTGTCCGCCCGTGAGATGGTAGATCCGCTCGTTGGAGAGGGGCGGGACGTCGGCGTCACCGTTGGGCGTGGTGTGAATCAGTGAGGCGGCACGGCCCCAGTACTCGTAGCCGGTGTTGGTGAAAAAGACTTTCGGCAGGTGCACCTCGTGAGCAAAGAGGCCGTCGATGACACCCGTATCCGAATCGCGTTGGCGGCGACCCGTGAACGGGTAGAGGTCGGTCGGGTAGAAAAACGAAGAGAACCGGTGGGCGTCGCGCGACGGTTGCGCGAATCGGTGATTGAAACTGCCGCGCCCGGCTCCCGCAGTGTGGACGAAGAGACCGTCGAACACTGGTCGTCTCGCCTCGTCGGTGTTGAACCCCTGATAGAGGAAGTGACGCAGTAAACGGCCCGTTTGCGAGATGCCGAGCGCGAGCCCCCAACGCACGCGGAACGGACTGGCCGCGTCGTACTTTGCGTACGACATCATGTCGCGCACGGCGGCGAGACCGATTCCGACGACGACGGGGTCGCGGGCGTGGTAGACGAGCTCGTAGATCTTGCCGGGATCGAAGCCCCCGGTGCGCGTGATCCGTGTGTCGTGGTCCACGAAGCGCCACTGCTCGCGTGGCACGACCCGGCGGACCGCCAGCCGGCCGTCCCGCTCGGTCAGCACGTTGTCGGAGTGCTCCACGTCGGCGACGGGATACGGACGGTGGTCGCGGTGGCCGAGCGGCAACATCATGACGCGCTCGCCCACCGTCCAGTCGCTGCGCACCAGACCCTCGATCGGACGACCGCCATCAGTCGCCACGGGCGCGTCCAAGCGAAGCGCGCCCTCGTGGGCCGCCACGTCGAACTGCCAGCCCACCCAGATCAGCGTCAGGCCAAGCCGCAGAAGGAGACCGTCGCCGAAGTCGGCGTCAGTGGCGGGATCCGCACTCCACGCTGCGCTCGCGAAGTACGGAAGCGCTGCCTTGCCACCGCGGTTCGGGACCTCGAGGAGCGCTACGGCACGCTCGCGCGGCGGGGCCTTCGGACGCAAGACCACGAAGTTTGCCGACGCGGTAACGCGCCCACTTGCGTCCCTGAGAGCGCGAGTCAGATCCACGATGCGCGCATTGGCGGGATCGGCGGGGTCGAGCGCGAACTCCACCACCCCGGCCAGCTTCTCGTAGGCGCCCGCCGTCCCGAAGGGCCGCCCGCCGAGCACGTCCTGACGCGAGTCGACAGTCAGGCGCCGAACCGCCGCCGATGCAGGTGGCGCGACGAGCGATGACAAGACGAACAGCGCGAGGAGCACAGCGGCTCGGCGGCGCACCGTCATGATCGCAGGAGTATACGCCCCCGCCGCCGCCCATCTGCCAGAGGGAACGGACGCGCTCGGTAGTGGCCGAGACCTGCCTCGCTGACGTAGTGACGTCGAATCACGGTGGCATCGCGTCCTTAACTGTCCCAGGACATCACCGACGGTCGGACAGTTCCGGCGCGCTGTCCCAGCGTCGCCTGAATGATCCCGCCGTGTCCCCGCGAAACCGTCAGCAGAGAGAAATGGCTCAAGAACCCGTGGGGCGGAAGTAATCGAAAATGTTGGCTCCCCTTCGTCAACTCATATCGAACTCTGTGGGCTAGACCTCGAGCCACTCCTTGCGGAGCGCGTCGTTGGCGCGGAGATCGTGGGGCGTGCCCTCGAAGACGACGCGGCCGTGGCCCATCACGTAGACCCGGCGGGAGATCGTCAGCGCGATGGTGAGCTTCTGCTCGACGAGCAGGATGGCGACCCCGCGCTGGGCGATCTCGGTCAGCAGGCCGGCGACCTGCTGCACGAGCATGGGGGCCAGCCCCTCGGTCGGCTCGTCGATCATGATCAGGTGGGGGTCGCCCATGAGCGTGCGGCAGATGGTGAGCATCTGCTGTTCGCCGCCGGAGAGCACCGCTCCGGGGGTGTCCGCGCGCTCGCGGAGCGCGGGAAACAGCCGGAACATGTCGTCCATCGACCAGCGCCCCGGCCGGCGGGGGTTCTTCATGCCGAGCAGCAGGTTCTGGCGCACGGTCAGCGTGGGGAAGATGTCGCGGTTCTCGGGGACGTAGCCCAGCCCCTTGCGCGCGATCACGTAGGGCGGCCGTCCGCAGATCTCCTCGTCGCGGAAGCGCACGGAGCCCTGCGCCCGGACGTCGCCCATGATCGCCTTGATGGTCGTCGAGCGGCCGACGCCGTTGCGGCCGAGCAGGCTCACGATCTCGCCCTCGTCGACGCGCAGGCTCACGCCGTGCAGGATGTGGCTCTTGCCGTAGAAGGCGTGCAGGTCGCTGACGGCCAGCATCAGCCCGCACCCTGGGGCACGCCGAGGTAGGCCTCCTGCACGGCCGCGCTCGCGCGGATGCGCGCAGGCGTGTCGTGCGCGATGACCTCGCCGTACACGAGCACGGCGATCCGGTCGGCGAGGTCGAAGACCACGCTCATGTCGTGCTCCACCATGAGCAGCGTTTTGCCCGCCGTCACCTGGCGGATGAGCTGGACGACCTGCTCGGTCTCGCTGCGGCTCATGCCCGAGGTCGGCTCGTCGAGCAGGATCACGTCCGCGCCGCCCGCGATGGTGATGCCGATCTCCAGCGCGCGCTGCTCGGCGTAGGAGAGCACGCCGGCCGGCAGGTGGCGCCGCGCCGTCAAGTTGAGCTGCTCCAGCACCGTCTCGGTGCGCTCCC
>JBGPYK010000479.1:0-2905 GCA_041493245.1 Methylomirabilia bacterium
CTTGTCACGCGGCGCTATCCCCTGGCCGAGATCAATCGCGCGTACGAGGACATCGAGACCGACGCGGTGGGCCGCGGCGTGCTCGTTTTTTCTTGATGGGGGCCTAGCAGCGGGCCCCCAAACCCCCGACGCTCGGAGCGCCCCGGCACAGCCGTGGCGCTCCTCGACACCCCAGCGGGCTTCCGAGGCGGGCGGGGCTCCATGAAGCGCGACCCGGTGCCGGCAGCCCTGCAGGCGCTGGCCGAGGCCGCGACCCGGCCCCACGACGTGGCGACGCTCGCGCTCGTCCGCGACTCGCTGGCCCACCGCAGTAATCACGTGGTCGGCCGCGCGGCCCGGGCCGCGCGCGAGGCCGATCTCACGGCGCTGGCGCCCGACCTCATCGCGGCGTTCTCGCGGTTCCTCGAGGATCCGGTTCGGCGCGATCCGGGATGCGTGGCCAAGGCGGAGATCGTCCGCGCGCTGCTCTCGTTCGGTCACGCCGCCCCCGACGTTTTCCTGCGGGGCGCTGCCCACGTCCAGCGGGAACCGGCGTTCGGCCCGCCCATCGACACGGCGCCGGAGCTGCGCGCGACCAGCGCCATGGCGCTCGTCGCCACCGGACATCCCGCGGCGCTCACCATCTGCGTCGGGCTGCTGGTCGATCCCGAGCCCGCCGCCCGGGCAGGGGGCATTCGCGGTCTCACCGCCAGCGGTCGCCCCGACGTCGCCCTGCTCCTGCGGCTGTTCACGCTTCGGGGCGACGACGATCCTGGCGTCCTCGCGGAGGCGTTCGCCGGCCTGCTCGCGCTCTCTGCCGACGACCCGGTGGCCTTCGTCGTGGAGCGCTTGGTCTCTGAGGACCGCGACGTCGCCCGGGCCGCCGCCCTGGCCCTTGGCGAGGCCCGCCGGTCCGAGGCCGTCGTCGCGCTCCGCGTGCGGTTGCCGGGCGAGGACCGGCCCGACGTGCGGCACGTCATCATCCTCGCCCTCGCCACGTCGCGAGACGACGCGGCCTTCGACGCTCTCCTCGAACTGGTCGCCCGCGGCTCGGCATCGGACTCGAAGGCCGCCGTCGAGGCGCTCCGCCTCTATTCTCACGACGAGGCCTTGCAGCGCCGCGTGCACGCCGCACTCGACGCACGGCGTCCCCCCCGGCGGGGCCCGCCACGCGCGCGCTGACGCCACGCCGCGCCGGGCCGTCACAGCTTGACGTGATCTTCCGACCTTCATGCCTTTGGGTTGAGAACCCTGAGCGGCGTTCCCCTGAGGTAGGCGGCGATGTCTTCGACCGTATCTCGATAGCGGACCCGATACTGCTCCTCGGTCACATAGCCCGCGTGGGGCATGAGCAACGTGTTATCGAGCTGCTTGAAGGGATGGTCCGGCGGTAGGGGCTCCTGGTCGAAGACGTCCAACCCCGCGCCTGCGATGGCGCGAGCCTGGAGCGCGTGTACGAGAGCCGTTTCGTCCACGATGGGGCCTCGCGCCGTATTGATGAGATAGGCCGTCCGCTTCATCAAGGCCAGCTCCCGGGCCCCCACCAGTCCCCGGGTTCGTTCACTCAATTGGACGTGGATCGTGAGGATATCCGAGCGGACAAACAGTTCGTCCTTTGTGACCAACGTCGCTCCGCACTGGGCTGCCCGCTCGGCTGTCAGGTTCTGGCTCCAGGCGATGACCGACATCCCGAAGGCGACGCCCACCCTGGCCACCGTGGCGCCCAGCCGCCCCAGACCCAGAACCCCCAAGACCCTGTTCCCGAGACTCAGGCCTACAGTCGTGCCCCAGTGTCCGAGGCGCGTCGCGGCGTCCTCGCGCGGGATGTGGCGGACCAGGGCCAATATCAGGCCCCACGTCAACTCGGCCGGCGGGCTTTCTGGACCGCTCGCCGTGCCAGATACCAGGACCCCCAGGGCTGTGGCGGCCTCGACGTCGATGGCTGCGTTGCGCATACCCGTCGTCACGAGCAGACGCAGGTTCGGCAAACGCTCCAGGAGGTCGCGGCGGAAGGGTGTGCGCTCCCGCATGCAGGTCACGACCTCGAAATCCCGCAAGCGATCCGCCAGGGCTTCGAGATCGGTCAGATGATCCCTGAAGACCTGCACGCGACAAGCGAGCACGCTCCAATCGGCCATCTGCAGGGCCACGCCTTGGTAGTCGTCGAGAACAGCAACCTTCGGCATTGCACACCTCCCTCGATCGTGGTCGCCCGCGCGCCTACAGCCCGTACCCGCCCGTCGCGTCGACGGTCTGCCCGGTCACCCACCCCGCGTCGTCACTCGCCAGGAACAGCACGGCGGCGGCCACCTCTTCGGGGTAGCCGATTCGTCCCATCGGGATCTGTCGAATCCAGTTCGGGTCGGCGCGATCGCCGACGAGCATCGGCGTGTCGGTGAGGCCCACCGAGCGAAGTCTACGGCCGGGCCCTTCACGATCGAGCGATCGTCAACAAACCTCACACGCGTCGTACACACCGCTCGCGGGCACGGTACACTCGGGGGCCAGCCCGCGCCAGCGGGCGTTCCTCAGACGGGAGTGCGACTATGAGCGAGTTCGAGGGCAAGACGGTACTGATCACGGGGTGCGCCCGGGCGCGCGGGATGGGCCGCGCGATCGCGGTCGCGTTTGCCAGGGCCGGGGCCGACATCGTCGCGACCGACGTGGTGTCGGGCGGGACGCGGAACGACAACGAGGAGGGCCTCGAGGAAATTCGACTCGGCTGGAAGGGCCTCGAGAGCCTGGCCACCGAGATCGACGGCCTCGGGCGCCGCATCGTGACGCTCGTCGGCGACGTGAGTCGCGCCGCCGACGTGGATCGCATGGTCGCCGAAGCCCTCGGGCGATTCGGGCGCCTTGACGTGCTCGTCAACAACGCGGCCGCACCGCACGGCGCCGACCGCCGGCTCCTCTGGGAGGTGCCGGA
>JBGPYK010000113.1:0-6995 GCA_041493245.1 Methylomirabilia bacterium
GCGGCGTGGGGTGGTGACCAGGCCCCCGGTTCCGAGATCCGTCGTCCCGCCGGTGGCGCAGCCATCCGAACCAGCGCCGTTCCCCGCGCCGCCCTCCAGCGCCGTGCCCCCGGCGGATCCTGCGGTCTCCACGCCCGAGACCGTCGCGATGTCCGCCGAGATTCCGAGCGCGCCCGTCGCCGCGGTCCCGAGCGCGCCGGTGCCGGCCGCGGAGCCGCGCGTGGAGCCGATGGAACCGGCGGCCGAGGCCACGAGCAAGCCGCCCGCCGTCGCCGACGCGTCGCTCCCTCCCGTCCCCGAGGACGCCTCTGCGCTTCCGCTCACGCCGCCCGGACTCCGGCCGGAGCTGGTGCGGCTCCAGGTGGTCACGGCCGCCGCGACGCTCTCGGCGCGGGCGCAGGGCGAGCCTTTCCTGGCTCGCCGCGAGATCTTCGAGTTCCTGCTCGATCACCTCGAGTTCGCCACCCACCTCACGCGCGCTCTCCGCGTCGCGCGCTACCGGGCCTGGCGGACGCCCGAGGGCCTCGTGTTCGACGACGGCTGGGGCGCCCTGCTGAACCTCTCGCTGGTCCAGGCGACGAGCGGCGTGCGCGTCGTGTACGCCCGGGGCCAGTACCGGCAGCCGCTGCTCCCGAACATCAACGGCGAGGCCGTCGTGATGATCGAGTACGATACGACGCCCGCCGGCGACGGCCGCGACCTCGTTTCGGCGGCCGTCACGAGCTACGTGAAGGTCCAGAGCGGGTTCATGTCGTTCCTGATGAAGCTGGCCAGCGCCGCGGTCACCGACAAGGCCGAGGTGGAGTCGCGCCGCCTCGTGCGCGTCTTCGCCCGCGTCAGTCACGCGATCGAGGAGGACCCCGCCAAGGTGTACGACGAGGTGCGGCGCCGCCCCGACGTGCCGCAATCGGAGCTGGAGGAGTTTCGCCGCCTGCTCCGCCTCCCGTAGTCGATGTAAACTGCCCTGTTGTGGAGCTTGCGGAGTTCGATTATTCGCTGCCGACCTGGGCGATCGCCCAGGTGCCCGCGGAGGCGCGTGACGGCTCGCGGCTGCTGGTGATCGAACGGGCGAGACGCGCCCTCGCCGATCGTGTCTTCACAGACCTTCCGGACCTGCTGCGGTCCGGCGACTGCCTCGTGGTCAACGACTCGCGCGTCCTGCCGGCCCGCGTGCTCGTCCGCGACCTCGCCGGGCGGCCGGTGGAGCTGCTGTTCGTCGAGCCGGCGCCCGGTGAAGCGGCTCAGGGGCGGCGCTGGCGGGCGCTCGTGCGACCCGGTCGCCGCTGCCGGCCCGGCGTGGAGTTGACGGCGGGCGACGAGACCGCGGCCCGCTTCAGGATCGCGGCCGTCGAAGCAGACGGGACCCGCGTGGTGGAGCGCCTCGACGGGCCAGTCGTCGAGGTCCTCGAGCGCCTCGGGCTGCCGCCGCTGCCGCCGTACATCGCGCACCACGCAAAGCCAGGGAGCGACGATCGCGACCGCTACCAGACGGTGTACGCGCGGCAGCCGGGGTCGATCGCGGCGCCCACGGCAGGGCTGCACTTCACGCGGGCGCTGCTCGATCGCCTCCGCGCCCGCGGCGTGGAGATCTGTGCGCTGACGCTTCACGTGGGGCCGGCCTCCTTCCGCCCCATCAAGGCGGTGCGCGTCGGCGACCACGTGCTGCCGGCGGAGCGGGTCATGATCCCGGAGGACGTCGCGCGAGCGGTACGCGCGGCGCGCGCGGATGGGCGCCGGGTGATCGCGGTAGGGACGACGACCACGCGGGCGCTCGAGAGCGCCGCCGCGGCCGATGGCGTCGTGCGCGCGATGGACGGCACGGCCACGGCGTTCATCGTCCCCGGTCACCGCTTTCGTGTCGTGGACGCGCTGCTGACCAACTTCCACCTCCCGCGCTCGTCGCTGCTCGTGCTCGTGTCGGCCTTCGCGGGGCGCGACCTCGTCCTCGACGCCTACCGCCACGCGCTCGCCGCCGGCTACCGCTTCTACTCCTACGGCGACGCCACCCTGATCACGTGACATTCGACCTGCTGGCCACGGACGGTGCGGCTCGGCGCGGCCGCCTCGTCACCGCACATGGTGTCGTCGACACCCCGGCGTTCATGCCCGTCGGCACGCGCGGGACGGTCAAGAGCCTGGGGCCCGACGATCTCACCGCCGCCGGCGTCCAGATCGTCCTCGCGAACACCTACCACCTCTTCCTCCGTCCCGGCCACGCGCTCGTCCACGAGCTGGGCGGCCTGCACCGCTTCATGGCATGGCCGGGACCGATCCTCACCGACTCGGGCGGCTTCCAGGTCTGGAGCCTCTCCAAGCTCCGCACGCTCTCCGAAGAAGGCGTGCGCTTCCGCTCGCCCGTGGACGGCTCGATGCACGCGCTGTCGCCCGAGCTGGCGATCGAGGTCCAGCAGGCGCTGGGGGCCGACATCATCCACCCGCTCGACGAGTGCTTGGCGTACCCCGCCACGCGGGAGGCGACTGAGCGCTCCCTGGAGCTGACGCTGCGCTGGGCCCGGCGCGCGCAGGTCGCCCATGCGCGCGGGGCGGGGGGACAGGCGCTGTTCGGCATCGTCCAGGGCGGGACGTTTCCCGAGCTGCGGGCGCGGGCGGCGCGGGAGACGATCGCGCTCGGGTTCGACGGTTACGCGATCGGCGGGATGGCGGTGGGTGAGCCCAAGCCGATCATGTACGACCTGACGGCCGGGGTGGCCGCGCAGCTCCCAGCCGAGCAGCCGCGCTATCTGATGGGTGTGGGCAAGCCAGAAGACCTGGTGGAGTGCGTGGCGCGCGGGGTCGATATGTTCGACTGCGTGCTGCCCACGCGCAACGCGCGCAACGGCCAGTGCTTTACCTGGAACGGCGCGCTCACCCTCAAGCAGGCGCGTTACGAGCGCGACGGCGAGCCTCTCGACGCCGCGTGCGCCTGTTACGCGTGCCGGCACTTCTCGCGCGCGTACCTGCGGCACCTGTTCATGTCGGAGGAGCTGCTCGCGTACCGACTCCTCTCGCTCCACAACGTGCACTTCTTCCAAGCGCTCATGGCCGCCATGCGCACCGCCATCGCCACGGGCGCCTTCGCGCCATTCCGGGCTCGGTTTTTCGACCGATATGCAGTATCATCCGTGTTTGTTTCGCGCGAAAATATCTCCTCTGCGGAGGCTTGATCCCCTATGAACGTTGCCCACGCCGCTGATCTGGCGTTTGCCTCCGCCTCGCCGCTCGGCGGGTCGGGCGGGTCCAGCGCGCTCCTCACGCAGGTCGTCTTCTTCGCGGCCATCTTCGCGATCTTCTACTTCCTGCTGATCCGGCCCCAGCAGAAGACGAAGCGCGATCGGGAAGCGATGCTGGGCTCCGTCAAGAAGGGTGACCGCGTCGTGACGTCGAGTGGATTGCACGGTACCGTGACCGGGCTCGGCGAGCACACCGTGACACTGCGGGTGGCCGACCAGGTCAAGCTCGAGTTCGACCGCGCCGCCCTCGGGCGCATCGTGGAGGGCCAGGGCGACCGGGATGCCTAGGCACCTCTGGCTGCGGATCGGGCTCGTCGCCGTCGCCGTGCTAGGCTCGATCTGGTTCCTGTATCCTCCGAAGAAGACCATCAACCTCGGTCTCGACCTCCAGGGCGGCATCCACCTCGTCCTCGGCGTCGAGGCCGACAAGGCCCTGGCGAGCCAGACGGACCGTGCCGCGGAGGAGTTCAAGGCCGCGTTGGAAAAGAGGGGCATCGGGGTGACGCGGGTCGCCCGTGAGGGCGACAGCGCGATGGCCGTGCAGCTTGCCACGCCGCAGAGCTGGAACGACGCGCTCACGGTGGCGAACGAGTCCCAGTTCCAAGCCTTCGAGCGCCGCGACGCCGACCAGGGGGCGGGTCGCTTCAGACTCGCCATGTCCGCCAAGGAGGTCGACCGCTTACGGGACCTCGCGGTCCGGCAGGGCGTGGAGACGATCCGCAACCGCGTGGACCAGTTCGGCGTGGCCGAGCCGACCATCACGCGGCAGGGGAGCGACCGCATCCTCATCCAGCTCCCGGGATTACAAGATCCGGAGCGCGCGAAGGCGCTCATCGGCAAGACCGCGCACCTGGAGTTCAGGCTCCTCGACGAGCGGACGAGCGCGGAGGACGCGCTGGCCGGGCGCCTGCCCGAGACCGCCGAGGTCCTCTACCAGCGCCGCATCGACAAGGAGACGAAGGCCGAGCGGAAGATTCCGTACGTCGCGCAGAAGCGGACGCTGCTCACGGGCGCCGAGCTGAACCGCGCCGAGGTGCAGGCGGACCCCAACTCGTCCGGCAACTGGCAGGTGGCCATCGAGTTCAACGCCATTGGCACGCGGGTGTTCGGCGAGGTCACCGAGCAGAACGTGGGCCGCCAGTTGGCCATCATCCTGGACGGCAACGTCTACTCCGCCCCGCGCATCAACGAGCGCATCCCCGGGGGGCGGGCGGTGATCACCGGGCAGTTCACCGTGGACGAGGCGCGTGACCTCGCCATCGTCCTGCGAGCCGGCGCCCTGCCCGCGCCGGTCAGGGTGCTCGAGGAGCGGACGGTCGGTCCGTCGCTCGGCGCCGACTCCATCCGCCAGGGCCTGATCGCCATCACCGCTTCCGCGATCGTCGTGTTCCTCTTCATGCTGGGCTACTACCGGTTGTCCGGGCTCGTCGCCGACGTCGCGCTCGGCCTGAATCTCCTCATCCTCTTCGCTTGCATGGCGGCCTTCGGCGCCACCCTGACGCTGCCCGGCCTGGCCGGCATCGCCCTGACGGTTGGCATGGCCGTCGACACCAATATCCTGATCTTCGAGCGGATCCGCGAGGAGCTGCGCATCGGCAAGACGCCCCGCGCGGCCATCGAGGCGGGCTTCATCCGCGCGTTCCGGACGATCATCGACACCCACCTGACCGTCATGGTCACCGCCGCCATCCTCTACAACTTCGGGACGGGTTCCGTGCGGGGTTTCGCCGTGTCGCTCTTCGTCGGTCTCTCCGCGAGCCTCTTCACCGCCTACTTCTTCACACGGCTCCTCTTCGACCTCATCTACGGCGGCCGCCGCAAGCTCCAGGCGATTTCCATATGATCGAGATCTTCCGTACCCCGAACTACAACTTCATCGGCAAGCGCAAGTGGGCGTATTACGCGTCCATCGCCCTCACGATGATCGGCCTCCTGTCGCTCATCGTGAAAGGCGGCCTGCACTACGACATCGACTTCACCGGGGGGACGCTGGTGCAGGTCCGCTTCGAACAGGCCGTGGGCGTCGACCGCATCCGGGCGAGCCTGGCGAAGATCGGACTCGCCGACAGCGTCATCCAGCAGTTCGGCGACCCGCGCGAGTTCATCCTGCGCATGCCGCTGTTGGCGGAGAAGCCCGAGGAGGTCGGGCGGCGGGTGCAGGCGGCGCTGGGCGGCGACGCCGCGCTCGGCAAGTTCGACATCCGCCGCGTGGAGTTCGTCGGCCCCCAGGTGGGTCGCGACCTCCAGGTTCAGGCGATCTACGCCGTGCTGGCGGGGCTGGGCGGCATTCTGCTGTACATCGCCATTCGGTTCGACCTGAAAGGCGGCGTGGCCGCCGTCATCGCCGTGTTCCACGACCTGCTCGTGTGTCTGGGCGCGCTGTCCATCGCCAACCGCGACTTCTCGTTGCCGGTGCTGGCCGCACTCCTCACGATCATCGGCTACTCCGTGAACGACACCATCGTCGCCTACGACCGGCTTCGCGAGAACCGCGGGAAGTCGCAGAAGGGGCTCACGTTCGCCCAGCAGATGAACTTGGCCGTCAACCAGACGCTCTCGCGGACGGTGCTGACCTCGCTGACGACGTTCTTCTCGGCGGCCATCCTGCTGTTCTTCGGCGGCAAGACCCTCGAGGACTTCGCCTTCGTACTGTTCGTGGGCGTCATCACCGGGACGTACTCCACGACGTACGTGGCCGCGGCCATCGTCGTGGACTGGACCAACTACGTCGAGGGGAGGATCCGGCGGGCGAAAAAGGCCGTCGCGAGGGCCTGATCCGAGTGTAATATCGTTCAATTACCCGGAGGCTTTCGCGGCGTGACTGAACTCTCGGCGCTGATCGAGGCGATTCCACAGTATCAGCCGGGCGCGGATCTCGACGTTCTCACCCGCGCCTACCGCTTTTCTGCGTCCTCCCACGACGGGCAGCAGCGCGCCTCCGGCGAGCCGTACCTGTCCCATCCGCTCGAAGTGGCCCGTCTCCTCGTCGACTTCAAAATGGACGTCACCACGGTCACCGCCGGGCTCCTGCATGATGTCCTCGAGGACACCCGCGCCACCAAGGCGGACCTCGAGCGCGAGTTCGGCCTGGAGATCGCCGACCTCGTCGACGGCGTCACCAAGCTGGGCAAGCTCGCGTTCTCGTCGCGCGAGGAGCGGCAGGCGGAGAACTTCCGCAAGATGCTGGTGGCGATGGCGCGTGACCTACGCGTCCTCATGATCAAGCTCGCCGACCGCCTCCACAACATGCGCACCCTCGATTACCTGCCGCCCGACAAGGCGCGCAAGATCTCCCAGGAGACGCTCGACATCTACGCCCCGCTTGCCCACCGCCTCGGCATGGCGAAGGTCAAGGCCGAGCTGGAGGACCTGGCCCTGCACACGCTGGAGCCGCAGGCGTACGTGGATCTGCACAAGCGCGTGGCCAAGCGCCGGCTGGAGCGCGAGGCCGACATCAACCACGTCATCGCGATCCTCGAAACGAAACTGTCGGAGGTGGGCATCGAGTCTCAGATCCGCGGGCGGCCCAAGCACTTCTACTCGATCTGGAAGAAGATGCACGACCAGGGCCGCGAGTTCGACGAGATCTACGACCTGACGGCCGTGCGCATCATCACCGGCACGGTGCGTGACTGCTACGGGACCCTCGGCGTCGTCCACTCGCTGTGGAAGCCCGTCCCCGGGCGATTCAAGGACTTCGTCGCGATGCCGAAGGTCAACATGTACCAGTCGCTCCACACGACCGTGATCGGTCCCCAGGGCGAC
>JBGPYK010000134.1:0-6416 GCA_041493245.1 Methylomirabilia bacterium
AAAGAGGTCGATCACGGTGTCCGCACTGACACGCACGGAGGGAAATGGGACCTCTCCCCGGCGGAATTGGTCGAGCCGCTCCGGCTCAAGGCCCAAGACGTCCATGTAAAAGGCGAGCGAGCGGTTGATGTCCGGTACGTTGAGCACGATGTGGTCCAGGGCATTGATCTTAACCATGTCTTTCCTCCTCCCTGACACGCCCTTCCGCGGGCCTTTAGCCTCCGCCTACTCCTGAGGGATCACGGGCAACACTACATCCGCCGGGTGCGCCGCACCATGATCGATGGTGTTGCGCGCCACTTGCCAGAGACGATTCTTGCCGAGCGGTTCACCGGTGTTGGGATTCACATCGAAGCGGAGTCGATCCAAACGTAGTAGCTCGCCCCGGCGCTGCCCGGATCTGTCACCGTCCTGAACTGCGGTCAGGGCAGCTGATGGAGCGTCCAGCCTTCGGGGCAATGGTTGCCTCATGTGCTCTCGGGTTGAGGTTGCGTCCACGATTCGCTCCGGCCCGACCGAAGCGTCACGGTAACGTCAACGATCGTGCGGACTGCCGTTGCGGGAGGCGGGGCCCCTGTCGCGCCAGGGACCGCCCACGGCGCAGCGTGAACCGCCTTAGGTCGGAGCTCAACCCTCTCGAGGTCGGAGACCGCAATGCCGCGTTTTTGGAGTTCCGCCTGAAATGCGGGCCAGTTCTCGGGCCGGAAGCCGTAGGTCATCTCCAATGCTCCTTTCTCGCCAGGGCACGCGATGCGTCGAGGACCCCTTGGCCCACGCCGATCGGGTGCCTCTCGGCCTTCCCCTCGGAATATCGGCGCTCGATCGCGATGTTCTGGTCTTCCACGTAGCCGAGCTCGCGAAGTCCTTGCTGGAATGCCTGAATGAATTGAGGGACAGCGGAAGGGGAACCGCCGAGGAAACCGATCTTCCAGACCTTCACTGTCTGCTGCGTCTCGCCCACGAGCGGCGTCAGCAAAATACCGAGGGCGAGGGTGACGATGAGCCCGAGGCTTCTGAGCTTCACGGCGAGAGTGTAGGCACGCGTGAGGAACCGGTCAAGGTCACGGTGGCTGGTCCAGAAACCCCATCCTGCCAGGAACCCTGTCGCCTTCTGGGGCGAAAGGCGACAGCCAGCAGGGTGGCGCCCTGTGGGTTCGATCAGCCCTCATGTGAGTACCGCTCCGAGATCAGTTGTCTCGAAGCGGGAAAGAGAAACGGCCCCGAGACCTCGGGGCCGCCCTGTATCTCAAAGCACGACGCGAAGAAGCTGAACGCGCTGGCTACCGTCGCTTCTGTCGCGCGCTGCGAGCGATGGCCGGCGGAGGGTTGTGCCGGGCGATCGCGAGGAGGCGGGAGATCGTCGAGCGGTTCACGTCGAAGAGGCGCGCGGCCTGCGCAGGCGCTCCAGGGCGACACGCCCATTCTCCGCCTCCACCACGTCGCCGGGGGTGATCCTGCTCGATCTCATGATGCCGGAGATGGACGGGTTCGAGGTCGTGGCCGAGGTACGCCGGCACGAGGCGTGGCGAGCGATTCCGATCGTCGTGGTGACGGCCAAGGAGCTGACGTCATTCAATTGTTCAACTAACGCCGAAGCCGGGGGTTCAGAGCGTCGTTGAGACCCTCGCCGACGAGGTTGATCGCCAGCACGGTGAGCAGAATCGCCACACCCGGGATCGTGCACAGCCACCACGCACTGCGTAGAAACGTCCGACCCGCGCCGATCATGAACCCCCAGCTCATCACGTTCGGATCGCCCAGCCCGAGGAACGACAGCGCCGACTCGATCAGGATGGCCGTGGCCACGATCAGCGAGCCCATCACAATAATCGGCGACAGACAGTTCGGCAAGATGTGCCGGAAGATCACCCGCCCGTCGGTCATCCCAAGGCACACGCACGCTTGCACGAACTCCCGCCCCCGCATGGCAAGGAACTCCCCGCGGACTAACCGCGCGACGGCAGGCCAGTTCACGACCGCGATGGCAAACACGATGCTCCACACGGACGGCGCCAGAATGGCCACGAGCAGGATCGAAAAGAGAAACGTCGGGATGGTCTGAAAGAACTCGGTCGTCCGCATGAGCAGGTCGTCGATCCGGCCGCCGTAGTAGCCCGCCAGGCCGCCCATCACCGTTCCTACCAGCACCGCCGCCGACGTGGCGAGCACGCCGATCGTCAGCGACGTGCGGGCGCCGTGGGCGATGCCGGCGGCGACGTCGCGGCCGAGGACGTCGGTGCCGAAGAGATGCTGGCCGAACGGTGGCGCGAACGGGCGGTCGACCCGGCGGAACGGGCTGCCCGGGAAGATGATCGGCGCGGTCGCCGCCATGGCCACCACGACGGCGAGGATGACGACGCCGAGGACTCCCGCCCGACTCCGTGCGAAGCGGCGGCAGAAGCGCTTCATACGTGGATCCGCGGATCGAGCCGCGCGTACACGACGTCGACGACGAGGTTCACGGCGACCACCAGGCACGCGGACAGGAAGAAGATCCCCAGCAGCAGGTTGAAGTCGCGGGCGAAGAGCGACTGGAAGGCGAGCAGGCCGAGGCCGGGCCACGCGAAGACCGACTCCACGACCACGGAGCCGCCGAGCAGGCTGCCCACCTGCACGCCGGCCATCGTGACCACCGGCAGCACGGCGTTGCGCAGCACGTGCGACAGCGTGATCCGCGTCTCGCTGAGGCCCTTGGCGCGCGCCGTGGTTACGTAATCCATCCCCGCCTGCTCGAGCATGGCCGCGCGCATCAGCCGCACGTAGAGCGCCATGTAGAACAGCGACAGCGTGAGCGCGGGCAGGATCAAGTGGCGCGCGATGTCGACGACGCGGGCCCAACCCTCGTGGAAGGCGGCCACCGTCTCCATGCCGCTCGTGGGCAGCCAGTCGAGCTTCAGCGAGAAGACCACGATCAGCATCAGACCCACCCAGAAGAGCGGGGTGGCGTACGAGACAAGGGCGAGGATCGAGATCAGCGTGTCGCGCCAGCTCCCGGCCCGCGCGGCGGCCAGGAGGCCGAGCACGATGCCGGTGACCACCGAGACGACGAGCGTCGTCACCATGAGCAGGAGCGTCGGCCCCAGCCGCCCCAGGATCAGGTCGAGCACCGGCATGCTGTGGCGGAACGAGAACCCGAGGTCGAGCACCAGCATGTTCTTGACGTAGAGCAGCAGCTGCAGCGCGAGCGGTCGGTCGAGGCCGAAGCGCTGGCGGAGCTGGGCCATGTACTCGGGCGACGCTGAGCCGGCCTCCCCGGCGAGCACTTGGGCGGCGTCGCCGGGGGCCAGGTGGAGCAGGAGGAAGTTCAGGACGAGGATGGCGAAGACGACGGGCACCGCCTGCAGCAGCCGGCGGAGCACGTAGCTCGCCCTCCCCGTCCCTCCACTCATGCCGCGCGCGGACGCCGCCGCCTACTTGTCGAAGTACGCGCGATCGAAGGACGCGTAGAGCCCGAGCGGGCTGACGACCAGGTCCTTGAGCTGCTTGTTGTAGACGGTCACGAACTGCAGCTCGTGCACCCACACGAGCGGCGCGCCCTCCACGACGAGCTTCTGGAGCTCGTGATAGAGGGCCGCGCGCTTCTTGGGATCGAGCTCCACCGTCGCCTGATCCATGAGCTGGTCCGTCCGCGGCGACGACCATCCGGTCTCGTTGACGAACACCGTGCCCGGCCGGATCTGCTTCGAGTGATACAGGCGATGGACGCCGATGACGGGGTCGGCCAGCCCCTGGATCCAGTTCGAGGTGAGCTGGAAGTCGTAGTCGGTGTAGAGACGCTTCAGCCACGTGGCCACGTCCTCGTAGCGCAGCGTGGCCTTGATGCCGATCTCCGCCAGCACCTGCTGCACGTACTCGCCGTAGCGCTGCCACTCCTCGCCGTACGGGGTGAGATCGTGGACGATCTCGAAGCGAATGCCGCCGGCGCCGCGCTTGAACCCGGCCTCGTCGAGCATCTTGTTGGCCGTCTCGACGCCGTTGGGGACGTTGTAGTTGCGCACCTCCGACGTATAGAAGCCGACCAGCGCGAAGTTCGAGCTGATCGGGCCCGTGGCGGGCTTGCCCCAGCCGAACCACACGTTCTCGATGACGGCCTTGCGGCTGACGGCGTAGGAGACGGCCTGGCGGACCTTCAGGTTGTCGAACGGCGCCTTCCGGGTGTTGAAGTCGAGCTGGACGATCGGCGACGACATCTCGTAGCCGCGGGTCGTCGTGTCGATCTGGGGCAGCTTGCCCAGCGTCTTCACGTCGCTCCACGGAATCGCGGCGAAGCCGCCGACGTGGGCCTCGCCCTTCTCGATCGCCGCCGTGCGCGTCGCCGAATCGGCGACGAAGCGGGCGACGATGCGGTCGAGGTACGGCCGCCCCTTCTTCCAGTAGTCAGGGTTACGGTCGAGTCGCATGAACTGACCGCGCTGCCACTCCCCGAACTTGAACGGACCGGTACCGATCGGCGCGTTGGCGTACTTGCTCGCCTTGATGTCGGTCCCCTCATAGAGGTGCTTCGGGAGCATCGGCGACTCGTAGCCCGAGAGCGCCATCAGCAGATACGGCGCCGGCCCCGCGAGCTTGAAGATCGCCGTGTGGGCGTCGGGCGTGTCGATGTCGGTGACCTCGCGGAACGTCGCCGGGCCACGGGGGTGAAACTTCTTCAGTACCTCGAGGACGGAGAACTTGACGTCCGCGCTCGTGAAGGGCTTGCCGTCGTGGAAGCGGACACCCTTCTGCAGCGTGAACGTGATCGTCTTGCCGTCGGGACTCACCTTCCACGATTCCGCCAGCCCGGGGACGGGCTTGAGGCCGAAGTCGTACTCGAGAAGCCCCTCGTAGACCTTGCTCGTGACCTGACCGATCGGCCCCGACGTGCTGATATAAGAGGCCAGCGTCGGCGGCTCCGGCTGGACGAGCATGACCAGCGTCCCGCCGCGCTTCTGGGCCGATGCCTCATCGGCGGACAGGATGAGACCGACGGCGACCACGAGGACGAGCCAGAGCGCGAGCGATCGTGCGAGCTTCATTTCGGTTCCTCCTGTCTGAGGTCGGGAACGGATCGGACGCCGCCCAGAGCATACAACGACGCCGGTGACCGCGGCGCCTCCTCCGCACTCCACGGTCGGCAACGGCACGCTCGCGTTGATCACGGTCGGGATCTTCGGGATGGTGACGTCGACCACGATGCTCGGGCCGCTCCTACTCGACCTCTCGCGCGACTTCGGCATCTCGCTCGGCCAGGCCGGGTAGGCGGGCGTGCGTTCTCCTCTTCCAGGGTCTCTCGCTCATCCCCGTGGTCCTGATGGTCGTCGTCGATCCCCGTCGACGCCCGGTCGTCGCGACGCTCGTCTACGGGATCACGTTGCTCGCGGCCGCCGGCTGGAGTCTCGCCCGCTCGCCCGCGTTCGCGCGATGGCTCCCGACGCCGGAGCGACGCTGATCGCGCTGATCCTGACCGCGCTGGCCGCCGTCACCGCCGCCGTCGCCGCGCGCCGGCTCTCCGCGGCGCTTGGCGCCGACCGCTGACCACCGGACGCGCTCACCGTCGCGGAGGTCAGGCTCTTCAGGTCTTGGAGCTTGTCGGAGTGTCGAGGACCGCCCCGGCTTTGCCGGGGCGGTCCGAGCGTTGGGGGGTATGGGGCGCCATGTCGGGGCCTCCCATGTTTCTTGTCCCTAACTCCGGAAGTAGGGCGCCTCCCCGCGGCGGTCGAGGAATCCGTCGCGCACGCCGAGGAGGATCGCGCGCAGCTCATCCGATCGCAGCCCGCGGTGGTGGACGAGCGAGCCGGCCACGGCCCGCGGCACCCAGCCGAGCGCGTAGAGCGCGAAGACGAACGGGCGCCGCCCGCGCGGCAGGTGCTTGCGGAGGACGAGGAGCTTGTTGCGATAGCCGTAGTAGACGCGCTCGGGGCTGCGAGTTCCGCCGCGCGCAACTTTGTGACGAATTTCAGCGGCCGGCTCGTAGAGCACGGTGAATCCGCGCGCCCGCAGAGCCAGGCAGAGATCGACGTCGCCGTGCGACGTGAAGTACCCGGCGTCGAAGCCGCCCACGGATTCCAGCGGCCCCCGGCGGAGCAGGCAGCCGCACGACGTCACGAAGTCGCACGGCGTGCGGACGGTGGGACGGCGTTCATGGTAGGTCCCCAACCACCGGTTGAAGTAGCCGGCCGCGCTGGCCACCTCGCCGGGCGCGTCGTCGTACACGATGCGGGCGCCCACCGCGCCGGCGCCGTCGGCCGCCGCGGTCACGAGAACACGGAGACCGGAGGGCGACAGGGTCACGTCGTCGTCGAGGCTGAGGACGAAATCGGCCGCGGGGCCGAGCGAGCGCAGCGCCGCGGCGCGGCCACCGAATGCCCCCAGGTTGCGCGGGCTCCGCGCCAGGGCGAGCCGCGCCCAGCCCTCGCCCCGCATGTCCGCGAAGAGGG
>JBGPYK010000567.1:0-2372 GCA_041493245.1 Methylomirabilia bacterium
CGGGAGTTCACCGACGCGGGCGGCCTCATGTCCTATTCGGCGCGGCTGACCGATCAGTATCGGCGCGCGGCGACGTACGTCGACAAGATCCTGAAAGGCGCCAGCCCGGCCAATCTCCCCGTCGAGCAGCCGACTCGGTTCGAGCTGGTCATCAACCTCAAGACGGCGAAGGCGCTGGGGCTCACGCTTCCGCAGTCGATCCTTGTGCGGGCCGATGAGGTGATCCAGTGAGCGTGCGTGACTGGCGCCTCCTCGTCACGGAGCCCGTGGAGGGCGCCACCAACATGGCGATCGACGAGGCGCTGTGGCGCGGGCGTCAGACGGGCCAGGCTCCACCGACGCTCCGCTTCTTCGCGTGGGATCCACCGACGGTGTCCCTCGGCTACGGTCAGGCGCTCGACGATGCCGTGAGCGTGGAGATGTGTCGGCGGCTCGGCGTGGGGATCGTCCGGCGGCCGACGGGGGGCAGCGCGATCTACCACGACGGCCCCGAGCGTGAGCTGACCTACAGCGTCGTCGCGACGAACGACGACCTGGGCGTCACCGCCGACGTGCTGGAAGCGTACCGCTGGATCGCTCGCGCCCTCGCGAGAGGGCTCCGAGCGCTCGGCGTCCCCGCCGATGTCGTCGCCGCGCCGCGCGTGAAGGGCCCGGCGCCGGCGTTCTGCTTCGCGCGGACGGGCCGGTACGAGATCGAGATCGGCGGCCGCAAGCTGGTCGGCAGTGCCCAGCGGCGGCGCGGGCGGTGTTTTCTCCAGCATGGCTCCGTCCTCCTCGGCGCTGACGAACCGAGGCTGCGCGCGCTCTTCCCGACGACGCGTGACCCGATGGCGTCGTTGACGACGCTCGAAGCGGCGCTCGGCCGGCGTCCGACGTTCGAGGAGGTGGCCGACGCTCTCGGCGCGGCGTTCGAGGCGGAGCAGGGTCTCACGTTGCGTCCGGGCGGGCTCTCGATGGAGGAGCACGCGCTCGTCGAGCGCCTCGCCGCCGACAAGTACGCCAGCGACGCTTGGCTCGCGGGAGTGGCGTGAGCCGCGAGTATCCCGACTACCCGCGCGTGGGCGTCGGCGCCGTGGTCCTGCACGAGGGCCGCGTCCTGCTGGTGCGGCGCGCCGGCCAGCCCTCGTCGGGCAGGTGGAGCCTGCCGGGCGGCCTCGTCGAGCTTGGAGAGACGACGGCGGAGGCCGCGCAGCGTGAAATCGCCGAGGAGTGCGGCTGCGTCATCCGCCTCGTCGGGGTCGCCGGCGTCGCCGATCGGATCGTGTACGATGCCGCGGGCCGTCTCCGTTATCATTACGTGCTGGTCGATTACCTCGCCTATCCGGAGTCGGAGGCCATCATGGCCGGCAGCGACGCCGGCGAGGCGCGCTGGGTCCCGATCGACCAAGTGGCCGAGCTGGACGTCACGGAGGGCATCATCGATATGATCCGACGCGCGCTGGCGTTGGCGGCAGGAGAGCAAGCATGAAGGTGACGATCATACGCCAGGGGGTAGCCGCCGTCGCGGCCGACGCGCTCGTCGTCGGCCTGCACGCGGAGGACAAGCGCTGGCCCCCGTCGCTTACCGATCTCGACCGGCGCTCGGGCGGGCAGATCAAATCGATCCTCGACGCCGAGAAATTTTTGGGCAAGGCCGCACAGGTCACCCACGTCCACACGCCCACCCTCGCCACGCCACGGCTCGTTGTCGCCGGCCTTGGGCCGCGCAAGGGGTTCACGCTCGAGATCGTCCGCCGTGGGGCGGCGGCGGCGCTCCGGCGGGCCCGCGACCTCGGCGCCCGCACGGTGGCCATCGAGGTGCTCGGCGAGCGATTGCCGGACGGCCAGCGTGCCCACGCGGTGGTCGAGGGCGCGATCCTTGGGACGTACACCTTCGATCGTTACAAGCGCGAGAAGGCGGACAAGACGGTCGAAGAGCTGCGGGTGCTCGCGCCGCAGGGACGCGCGGCCCGCGAGATCGAGGCGGGCGTCCGCCGGGGTGAGATCTTTGCCGGCGCGACGTGGTTCGCGCGGGATCTCGTCAACGCGCCGGCCAATGACGTGCACCCGGCGCACCTGGCCGAGGTCGCGGCGCAGGTCGCGAAGGAGGCCGGGCTGACCCTCAAGGTCTACGACCGCCCGGAGTGCGCCAAGATGGGTATGGGCGCCTTCCTCGGCGTGGCCGCCGGGAGCGAGCAGCCGCCGAAATTCATCCACCTGACCTACACGCCGCCGCGCCCGAAGAAGCGCGTGGCCGTGATCGGCAAGGGCGTCACATTCGACGCCGGCGGCCTCGACCTCAAGACCGCCGACGGGATGCTGCGGATGAAGGACGACATGTCGGGGGCCGCGGCCGTCCTCGGCATCATGCGCGCGCTCCCCCAGCTCGCTCC
>JBGPYK010000306.1:0-4124 GCA_041493245.1 Methylomirabilia bacterium
CCAGCTTGGCGTCCGGCCAGGCGGCGGCGATGGCGGCGCCGTGCTGCCACGGCACCTCCGCGTCGCCGCGGTCGTGGACGACGAGCAGCGGCGCGCTCTGGCACGGCGCGAGCCGCGTCACGTCGAACGCCTCCCACGGCACACCGACGCGCTGTTCCACACGCTGCCGCATCAGCTCGCGCACGCGACGCGAGAGGCCGAGCGCCTCGGCGAACAGCAGGGAGGGCGTGACGAGGTCCGCCGGCGCGGCGAGGAACACCAGGGCACGGGCCGCGAGCCCCTCGTGCACAGCCCTGGCCGTCGCAGTAGCGCCAAGGGAGTGGGCGATGACGCCGTGGACAGGCCCGTGTATTGCCGCGACAGTCCTCAGCGCCGCGACCAGGTCGGGCAGCGCCGCCTGTCGTCCCTCGGAGTCGCCGTGCGCCGGCGCGTCGAACGTCACGACGGAAAACCCGCGCGCTACCAGCGGCTCGACGAAGGCCGCGAGCTGCGCCCCGCGGCCGGCCCACCCGTGCATGAGCAGCACCGCCGGCCCGGCACCCCACGCCCACGTCTGCACGCGGCGCCCGCCCACCTCGATGGCGCGCGGTCGCGCGGTGCTCAGCGCGTGGACTTCGTGCTGAGGCCGCCGGTGGCGCGGCGGCGTCAGGAAGAGGCGGCCGGCGAGCCGCGCGGCCAGTGGCGGTGCCAGCGCGGACAGGGTCGCGCCCACGGCTCGCGCGCCAGGGATCGGCTTGATACCAGATCGAACGATCGTGCTTTTAATCATCGACAAATATTCATTGTCTCGCATATCGGCTCCTTTCCAACGACTCAGCGCCGGCGGGCGCTGGCCTTGGCGACGGCGGACGGGTTGTGGGCGGCCCGGACGAGCGCCTCGAAGGCAATTTCGGCGCGGGCGCGCGCCTTCGGATCTTTCATGAGCCGCGACGCGTGGCAGTAGGCCAGCATGATGCCGCGGAGGTTGTGCGCGAACTGCTCGCAGTCGAGATCGGCCCGGAAGTGCCCCTCGTGCACCGCGGTCCGGGCGACGTTGATCAGCACGTCGGTCCAGTCCTGCTCGGTCTGCACGAGGAAGTCACGAACCGGTCCGGGTCGGTCGTCCAGCTCGAAGGCGGCCGCGGTGAAGGGACAGCCGCCGGGCAACGGCGGCGACTGCTCCCACGCGAACCAACGCTCGAACAGCGCGCGGACACGGCGCTCACCGCGTGGCGCCACCAGGGCGGGCTTGGTGACCGTGTCGATGAACCGCTCGGCCGCCATCCGGAGCGCCTCGACCTGCAGCGTCTCCTTGGAGCCGAAGTGGGCGAAGAGCCCGCTCTTGGACATGCCGAGATCCTCGGCGAGCCGGCCGATGGTGAGGCCCTCGAAGCCGATCTTGGTCGCGAGCCCGAGCGCGTGACTCAGGATCGCCTGACGGGTCGTCGCTCCCTTGCTCATGCGCGTGATAATAGTACGATCGTTCGATCGTGTCAAGCGATGGTTCGGCGTCTGGTTTCCCCCGAGAATCGTGCGCGGCGTCACTGGGCGACGCCGATGAGCTGGGCCAGGCGTTCGGGATCGGCGCGGAGCGCAGCCGACGCGCCGTCATAGACGATGCGGCCCTTGTCCATGACCACGGTGCGCGCCGAGAAGGCGAGGGCCACGCGGCTGTTCTGCTCGACGAGCACGATCGAGAGCGCGCCCTCGGCGCGGAGGCGCAGCAGCACGGCGGTGAGGGTTTGGACGACCACCGGCGCCAGGCCCTCGGTCGGCTCGTCCATGAGCAGCACGGAGGGGTTGGTCAGGAGCGCCCGCGCGATCGAGAGCATCTGCTGCTCGCCGCCCGAGAGCTGGTTGCCCTTGTTGGACAGGCGCGCTTGCAGGTTGGGGAACAGCTCGAAGACCCGCGCCTGGGTCCAATGGCCCCGCCGGGCGGCGACCTCGAGGTTCTCGCGCACGCTGAGCGACGGGAAGATCTCGCGCTCCTGGGGTACGAAGCCGATGCCGGTGAGGGCGCGGCGAAAGACCGGGAGGCGGTCGAGGCGCGCGCCGCCGAGCCGCATCTCGCCCTGGTGCAGCGTGGTGTGGCCCATCACCGTTGCCAGGAGCGTGGTCTTGCCGACGCCATTGCGGCCGATCACGCTGAGGCTTTCGCCCGTGGCCAGGGCGAGGTTGACGTCCTCGAGCACGACGGTCTCGCCATAGCCCGCCGAGACGTGCCGCAGTTCGAGCGCGTCAGCCATGGTCGGCTTCTCCGAGATAGACGGCGCGGACGTCGGGATTGACGCCGATCTCCTCGGGGCTCCCGCTCGCGAAGATGGCGCCGCTCACCATCACCGTGATCCGTTCCGCGAATCGGAACACGAGATCCATGTCGTGATCGATGATGAGCACGCCGATGGACGTGGGGAGACCGGCGATGGCGTCGAGAATGATGTGGCTCTCGGCGCTGGGCACGCCGGCCGCGGGCTCGTCGAGGAGCAGCACCGTGGGCTTCAAGCCGAGCGCGATCGCCAGCTCGACCAGCCGCTGGCGGCCATAGGGCAGCTCCGAGATGCGGTGACTGGCGTCGGCCGTGAGCTTCAGCGTCTGGAGCAGATCCATCGACTCGTCGACGACGTCCCGGAGCGTGCCGGCCGGCCGGAACATGGAAGGGGCGGCGCCGACCCGCTCGGCGACCGACATGTAGACGTTCTCGAGCACGGAGAGGCCGCGGAACAGCCGGTTGATCTGGAAGGTGCGGGCGATACCGAGCTTGACCCGTTCGGCCTGGACGACGTCCGTGACGTCGCGACCGTGCAGCAGCACCGCGCCGCGGGTGGGTTGGAGGACCCCGGTGAGCAGATTGATGAACGTGGTCTTGCCGGCGCCGTTGGGACCGATCAGCGCGTGGCGCGCCCCGGCCTCGAGGCGAAAGTCGATGTCGCGCACCGCGGCCAGCGCGCCGAAGTCTCGGCAAAGACCGCGGGTCTCGAGCAGGGGCGCCGTCACGATGGAGAGCGCATCCCCCGGAGACCTCGCCAGAGCGATTCGCCGATGCCGAGCACACCGTGGCGGGCGAAGAGGGCGATGACGACGAGCAGGAGCCCCAGCCCGAGCTGCCAGGCGGTGGGGTAGATCTTCGCCAGGAAGTGCGAGAGCACCATGTAGGCAACGGCGCCGACGAAGGCGCCATAGAGACGGCCGTAGCCGCCGAGGACGAGGATGATGAGCACCGTGGCCGCGCGGTCGAGGCCGAGCGTGCCCAGGTTGACATAGGCATTGGCCTGCGCCCAGACGCCGCCCGCAATGCCCGCGATCGCCGCCGAGAGGGTGTAGCAGAGGACGAGCCGCGCGGGCACCGGCGCGCCGACCGCGTGCATGCGGAGCGTGTTCTCGCGGATGCCGGTCAAGCTGTGGCCGAGGGGCGAGTAGACCAGCGTGCGCACGAAGACGAAACACAGGAAGAGCACGGCGAGGACGTAGAGATACTGCGTCGTCGGATAGAGCGGATTGAACTCGAACATTCCGAACAGCGGCGGAATCGGCAGACTGTCGAGGCCGTCGAAGCCGCCGGTGTAGGCATGGGCGAGATTGGCCGCTTCCTCGAGGAGGGCCATGGTGCACAGCGTCAGCATGAGCAGGGTCAGCCCCCGGGTGCGCAGCAGCACGACGCCCGAGCCGAGCCCAACGGCCGCCGCCACCACGGCGGCGAGGATCAGGCTCGTGATCGGCTCGTTCCAGATTCCGTGCTTGGCCAGCATGCCCACCGTATAGGCGCCGGCGCCGAAGAAGGCGGCATGGCCAAGCGTCACGATCCCTGCATAGCCGAGCACAAGGTCGAGCGAGAGCGCAAAGAGGATCGTGACCAGCAGCTCGGTGCCGAACCCGAGGTGTTTCGGGAAGGCGAAATAGAATCCGAGGGCGAGGATCCAGGGGATCGCCTCCCACGCGCGCAGCCGGTGGCGCCCGGCCAGGGCGACCGCCGCCGGTTGACGAGTCACGCCGGGCGACGGCGAGGTCATGCCGCCTTGCCTCCGAACAGGCCCTGCGGCCGCCACAGCAGGAGCAGGATCGTGAAGGCGTAGATGAACAGCGTGCCGCCCTGGGGCACGTATTTCTTGAGCACGAAGTCGAGCACGCCGATCAGGAGGGCCGCGTAG
>JBGPYK010000518.1:0-2651 GCA_041493245.1 Methylomirabilia bacterium
CATCTTCGAAGCGCCCGACGAGGAGGTCGCCGCTCGGGTGGTGATGATCGTCCGCTCCTTCGGCCACGCCCAGACCGAGACGTGGACGGCCGTGCCGTGGGACCGGTTCGCGAGCCTCATCTCGACCATCGTGGTGGCCGCCGCCTGAGGCGCCTCGGGAAGCGCACCCCGGCGACGTTCTGGCCGCTGGCGGGGCTCTGTGACAGCACTTTATTGTGCTGTTCCGGTCGCTGGACGTCCCCATGCGTGATTCGCACGCGGTAGCCCGTGCGGCTCAGGTCTGCCCGGCCTCGGTGACGTCCTTGCCGAGGACGGAGGGAAGGACCGCCCCTGGCACACACCAGTTTTTGGAGGAGCGCGATGACGACGCAGACGTTCTATCGCACGGTCACGAAGACGAGTCACCAGGAGAACCGTACCGTCGTCAAGCGGGCCACGGCGGCCGTGCTCCACGCGCTGCGGGATCGGCTGACGATGGACGAGGCCAATCAGGTCTTCGCCCAGCTTCCCGCGGAACTGAAGGAGGTCTGGGATGAAGGCGAAGAGGCTGAACGCGAACCCATCAAGATGAACCGGGAAGAGTTCGACGAGCGCGTCATGCGGGACGCCGGGCTGCCCTCGCAGCGGGACACGCGTTGGATGATCCTCGCCGTGTTCGCCGCGCTCAAGGAGCAGATTTCGCCGGGCGAGGCCGGGGACGTCATGGCGCAGCTCCCGAAGGATCTGAAGGAGCTGTGGGCCGAAGCGCAGGCGGAGGTCTGACGGCAGAGAGAGGACCATGTACCAGCGACTCGAGGAGTTCCTGACGGCCCGAGGGGCGAAGTACGAGGCGGTCACGCACCCGGCCGCCGTCACCGCCCAGGAGTAGGCGGCCGTCATGCACGTTCCGGGACGGAGCGTCGCGAAGGTGCTCATCGTCAAGGAGCGCGACGGATTCGTGATGGCCGTCGTCCCGGCGTCCACGGAGGTGGACCTCGACCGGCTCAAGGGGCTCATCGGCCACGGTGAGATTCGGTTGGCGACCGTGGAAGAGGTCCACGCGGTGGTCCCGGACTGCATGCCGGGCGCCATCCCGCCTCTCGGCGCGCTGTACGGCCTGCGCAGCTTCATCGACGGGAGCCTGCTCACCATGCCGGAGGTGACGATGCCCGCCGGCGACGCGGGCTCGGCGATCCGGATGCGCTCGGCAGAGTTTCGCCGCCTCGTGGACGCGCGCGCCGGCGACTTCGCGATTCCCGAATCGCTCGTGGCGGCGGGCGGCGTCGTACGGCGCCGCCGCCCGCGCAGTCGCGCGAGGAAGTCGGCGTGAGCGGCCCGCCCCCCGATTCTCTGCTGACGCTCTTCCTCTGCGGGGATGTGATGACGGGCCGAGGCGTTGACCAGGTGCTCCCCCATCCCGGGGATCCGCGCATCCAGGAGCCCTCGGCCCGCAGTGCCGCGATGTACGTCCAGCTCGCCGAGCGGGCGAACGGGCCGATTCCGCATCCCGTCGACTTTTCCTACATCTGGGGTGACGCGCTCGAGGGGCTCGCGCACCCGCGAACCAGTGCGCGTATCGCCAACCTCGAGACCAGCATCACGCGGAGCGCCGATTTCTGGAAGGGCAAGAGCGTCACCTACCGGATGCATCCGGACAACGTGCCCTGCATCACCGCCGCGCACATCGACTGCTGCGTCCTCGCCAACAACCACGTGCTCGACTATGGCTATGCGGGTTTGCGCGAGACGCTGGAGAGTCTGCGCGCGGCCGGGGTGAGGAGCGCCGGCGCCGGCCGGAACCTGGCCGAGGCCCAAGCGCCTGCCGTGATCGACGTCCCGGGCAAGGGGCGAGTGATCGTCTTCGGGTTCGGCACGGAGACGAGCGGGATTCTCCCGAGCTGGGCCGCGGCGGAGCACCGGCCGGGCGTCGACCTGCTGGAGGACTTGTCGGACGCCACCATCGACCGCATCGCGAGCATGGTCGGGAGAGTCAAGCGGTCCGGCGATGTCGTCGTCGCCTCCATTCATTGGGGTGGCAACTGGGGATTCGCGGTTCCGGAGGAGCACGTCCGATTCGCGCACGGCCTCCTCCGGGCGGGCGTGGACATCCTTCACGGACACTCCTCGCACCACGTCCGGCCGATCGAGGTGTTCGAGGGCAAGCTCATCCTCTACGGCTGCGGCGATTTCCTCGACGACTACGAGGGGCTGGACAGCTACGAGGAATTCCGGGACGACCTCACGCTGATGTACTTTCCGACCGTGGACCCCTCCACCGGCCGGCTCGCCGATCTCCGGATGACGCCGATGAAGATCAGAAGGTTCAAGGTGAACCGTGCGACGCGAGCCGATGCCGGGTGGCTGAGGGACACGATCAATCGCGAGAGCCGGAAGTTCGGATTCCAAGTGGAGTTGCGTGAAGGCCGGCTGATGGCCAGCGAAGAGGTTACGACGCTGGACGGCCCCTACCGGTAGCGAGGTCGCTGGCCGGTGCCGAGCCGGTGGGAGCGCGTCGGCTGGTACTTCTACGATTTCGGGAACTCGGCCTTCTCCACGACGGTCGTCACGGTGTTCCTCGGCCCGTACCTGACGACGGTGGCGCGGGCGGCCGCCGACGCGCAGGGATTCGTGTATCCCCTCGGCGTTCCCGTGCGCGCGGGGTCCTTCTTCCC
>JBGPYK010000608.1:0-2113 GCA_041493245.1 Methylomirabilia bacterium
CCTATCTCAACGGCGCCCCGATCCGCGTCTCCGACGTCGGCGATCTGGGCGCCGCCTTCCTGATCCACGCGGGGCTCAACATCCTGCGCGCGGGTGGCTACTGGGACGATTTCCTCCGTCTCGTCGACGCCACCGACCGCCAGCGCGGTTTCGGCGACTATCTCGGCTATGGGCTGGTCGCCGAAGGCAAGGCGGAGATCTACGCCGAGGCGGGCCTCAAGCCCTGGGACCTGGCACCGTGCAAGATCATCGTGGAGGAGGCGGGCGGGCGCTTCACGGACTTCGACGGGCGCCCCACCATCTACACCGGCACCGCGCTCTCCACCAACGGCCGCCTCCACGACGCCGTCCTGTCGCTCCTGCGGAGGTAGCGGCGTGGGGCGGACGCTCGTGCTACATCCTGGCGCGCTGGGAGATGTGCTGCTCGCGGTTCCGGCGCTGCGCGCGCTCCGTTCGCACGCTCCGGGCGACGAGCTGGTGCTGGCCGCACAGCCGAGGATTGGCGGACTCCTGACGTCGCTCGGCATCGTCGACAGAAGCGTGACGTTCGAGACGCTCGGGCTCGAGGCCTTGTTTACTGAAGGTGATGCTCCGGTGCGGCTGCGCCAACTCCTCGACGGCGCGCGCGTGGTCTCCTGGTTCGGGACGAGCGACCCTGCGTTCGCGCGAGGTCTGCGGGCGCTCGCGCCGGGCGCGATCGTCGCCGCCCCGACGGCCGCCGGCGGCGCGCGCGTCTGGGAGCACCTCGTCGCCTCTCTCGATGCGCGGCCCCGTCTCATCGCTGAGCGAGGCGCGTGGTGCCCGCCGATCAGCATCCCGCCGTCCGTCGTAGCGGAAGGCCGCCGGTTGCTTCTCGGCGCGGGCTGGGATGGCGCGAGCCCGCTCGTGATGCTCCACCCCGGCGCGGGGGGAGCGGCGAAGTGCTGGGCGCCCGAGGGCTTTGCCGCGCTCGCGGAGTCGCTCGTCGCGTCGGCCGGCGTCGAGCTGATCGTCCACGACGGTCCCGCGGACCACGATGCCGTCGCCGGGCTGCGCAGACGCCTCGACGTCCCCGCGCTGGTGCTCACCGACCCGCCGCTCGAGGCACTCGCCGGCGCGCTCGCTCACATCGCGCTGTGGATCGGCAACGACTCCGGCGTCAGTCATCTCGCGGCGGCGGTCGGCGCTCCCGCGCTCGTGCTCTTCGCCGAGGCGAACCTCGCGTGGCGGCCGTGGGCGCGTGAGACCCGGACGCTCGTCGTCGCGACCGGCACGTTCTCGCCCGCCGGCGTGGAGACGGCGATCGCCGAAGTGAAAACCCTGCTCGGACGGCGGGAGCCACGCCCGATCGGCGCGGGAGAGATCAGGTGAGGCAGCGGCGCTCGCAGACAGGACTGGTGATCGCCGGCGCCGTCGTCGTGGCCGGTGGCGTCGCCGTTGGCGTCGTCGAGCTGCTGCACTTTCCCAAGGGCTCCGTCTGGGTCGTGGTCGCCGCCACCGTCGCCCTCGTCGTCCTGATCATGAAGCTCACCGGTCGCTGAGGCTCGGGCGCGCGAGCAGGCTGCGGAAACCCGCGCAGCCTGCTACCGCTCGGGTTTCACCCAGATTCCGCGGTCGTGCATGAGCTTGATCTGCTTCTTGATGACCTTGTCGCGGTACTCCTTGTGCTTCATGGGGGCGCGCTTGAGGTAGAGGTTCTTGGGGTAGATCGGCTGCTCGTAGATGATCTGGTAGAGCTCAGTACGCAGGTCCTTCATCCAGTTGTCCCACTGGGCGCGTGCTCGATGGTCGCGCAGGGCCTCGATGTCCACGACGCCGCCGACGTAGGTGGAGCCGGCGCCGTAGTCCTGACGGCCCACGATGCGGCCCTTGTAGTCGATGATGAACGACCGGCCGCCGAAGGTGTCGATGGGGGTCGTCTCCTCCGGGAAGAGATAGTAGGTCCCCATGTTGGGGGCGACGATGTACATGTTGTTGTCCAGCGCGCGGGCGCGGCTCTGGATCTCGAAGATCTCGTTGCCCGTCGCGGGGTGGGGATACGACGCGCGGTAGACGACCTCGGCGCCGTTCATTGCGAGCGCTCGCGCGTTCTCGGGATACGAGCCCTCGTTCGCCATCATGATGCCGAGCCGGC
>JBGPYK010000544.1:0-2479 GCA_041493245.1 Methylomirabilia bacterium
TGCTAGGAGGAGCGGACATGGCTGTGCTGGTACGGATTCCTACCCCGCTGCGAACGCTGACGAAGGGAAGCGCCGAGGTCCAGGCGAAGGGCGCTACGGTGGACGACCTGGTCCAGGACCTGGAGCGCCAGTTCTCCGGACTCCGCGAGCGACTCATGGACGACAAGGGGGAGCTGCGCCGCTTCGTCAACATCTACGTCAACGAGGAAGACGTCAGGTTCCTCGAGGGCAAGAAGACGGCCCTCAAGGAGGGTGACACCGTCTCGATCGTGCCCGCCATCGCGGGAGGCCGTTGAGCCGGGTGCTCACGATGGATCGCCTACGCGCCCGCCTCACGTTCCCGCCGGATCTCATTCAGCAACCGATCCTGTACCGGCTCGTGAAGGACTTCGACATCGTCATCAACATCCGGCGCGCGGACGTGAAGGCCGACTACGGCTGGGTCGTACTCGAGTTGGACGCTTCGGAGGCGACGCTGCAGCGCGGCGTGGCGTGGCTCAAGGCGCAAGGCGTACAGGTCGATCCCATCGAGCACGACGTCCTCGTCCCCTGAACGGGGGAGCGGCTCCTCAAGCTCCAGACGTGACGCCGCGCGAGGCGGCGCTCGCCATCTGGCGGGCCGCGCTGGCCGCCGCCGCCGTCGAACCCCTCGTGCGGGCCGCGCTGCGCCGCGACGGCGATCGGCTCTCCTGCGGCGCATTGACCCTCGATCTCACACATATCGCCCGGGTCATCGTCCTCGGCTGCGGCAAGGCGGGGGCGGCGATGGCCCAGGTGGTGGAGGCCGTGCTCGGCGAGCGCCTCACTGAGGGGTTCGTCGTGGTGAAGGACGGCTACACGTTGCCCACGCGGGTCGTGTCGCTGGCCGAGGCGGAACATCCGGTTCCGGACCGTCGTGGCCAGGCCGCCGCCGAGCGCATCCTCTCGCTCGCCCAGGGCGCGGGGCCCGATGACCTCGTCCTGTTCCTCGTCTCGGGCGGTGGCTCGGCCCTCATGCCCGCGCCCGCTCCGCCCGTGACGCTCGAGGACAAGCAGGCGGTGACGCGCCTGCTCCTGAGCGCCGGCGCGACGATCGGCGAGCTGAACGCGGTGCGCAAGCATCTGTCGCTCCTCAAGGGCGGGCAGCTCGCGCGCGCGGCGGCGCCGGCGCGGGTCCTCACGCTCCTGCTCTCCGACGTCATCGGCGATCCGCTCGACGTCATCGCGTCCGGGCCGACCGCGCCCGATCCGACGACGTTTGCCGACGCCCTCGCCGTGCTCGGTCGGCGCGGCGTTCTCGACCGTGTCCCAACATCGGTGATGGATCGGCTGACCGCGGGAGCGCGCAACGAGATCCCGGAGACGCCCAAGCCGGGCGACCGTCTGTTCGCGAGCGTGACGCACGTCGTCATCGGCAACAACGGGCTCGTCGTCGACGCGGCGGCGAGGACGGCCGAGCACCTCGGCTATCGGGCGTGGATCATGACGCGCGAGCTCCAGGGAGAGGCGCGGGACGCCGGCCGCGACCTGGTCGCCGAAGGGCGCTCGGTGTCGGGCCCGGCGTGCCTCGTTGCCGGCGGCGAGACAACCGTCACCGTGCGCGGGCAGGGACGCGGCGGCCGGTGCCAGGAGCTGGCGCTGGCGGCGGCCCTCGAACTGCGGCCGGACGAGGGCCTCGTCGTGCTCGCCGCCGGCACGGATGGCACGGACGGTCCGACCGATGCTACGGGCGCGGTGGTAGACGCGGGGACGATGGCGCGAGGTCGAGCGGCGGGCCTCGATCCACGTCGATCGCTGGCCGAGAACGACGCCTATGCCTTTCTTCACGCGAGCGGGGACCTCGTCGTGACCGGCCCGACGAACACCAACCTCCTCGATCTGTATGTCGTCTTGCGACCTGCTGCCCATCCGATAGGCGACGCGGTCTAAGTGATCGAAAAGCGACCGACGACCTACGCTAAACCACAGGGTTATCCACCGCTCGATCACATGTTCGGTGGAAAAGTGTCCGTGACCTTCGTGTTATTCTTCCTTCGATGTCGGGCGTGAACCTCGTCGGTCTCCTTCCCTCGCAGCTCGAAGACTTGGCCGTCGAGCTGAGCGCGTCCCGCTACCGCGGCCGGCAGCTCGCGACGTGGATCTACCGCAAGAACGTCGTCGATCTGGAGTCCATGACGGACCTGCCGAAGGAGTTCAGGGCGGCGCTCGCCGAGCGGGCGGTGCTCTCGCTCCCGGACGTCGAGCGGGTGACGCCATCCCAGGACGGCAGCCGCAAGATCGTCTTCCTCCTCGAGGACGGCGGGCGAATCAGCGCGGTCATCATGCCGGACGGCGATCGCATCACGCTGTGCCTGTCCGTCCAGGTCGGCTGCGGTTACGAATGCGCCTTCTGCCTGACCGGAACGATGGGGCTCGAGCGGAACCTCAGCGCGGGCGAGATCGTCGGCCAGCTCATGGTCGCGAACCGCGTGCTCCAGGACGAGGGGCGGCGCGTCACCCA
>JBGPYK010000589.1:0-2227 GCA_041493245.1 Methylomirabilia bacterium
CGCGCGCGGGCCTTGCCGAACGACAGGGCCTTGGCGCCCCCGCCCTGCATCTGGCGCATGAAGAAGATCCACACGCCGATGAAGAGCAGCATCGGCACCCATTGGAGGAAGATCGCGTACCAGGGGTTCGAATCGGGCGGCCTCACCGCGATCCGGACCCCGCGATCCCGCAACATCTTGACCAAGTCCGGGTAGTCGACGATGTAGGTGCGCTGGGTCTGTGCGCTGTCCTTGAGGTTGTAGGTGACGAGGTTGCCGCGGATCACGACCGACTCGACGCGGCCCTGCTCGATGGCCTTCAGGAACTCCGAGAAGTTCGGCTGCTCCTGGCCACCCTGCTGCGCCCCCTGGAAGACCGTGAACAGCAGGATGACGATGAGGCCGATGACCATCCAGAGGGCGAGGTTCTTGTAGACCTGATTCATCGCTTCCGGATCATAGTACCACGCGTGCCTTGACCCGGCGTCGCGCCGTCGTCAGGGGCGGAATTCAGGGCGTGTCCAGCGCCGCCACGTGGGGAAGGTTACGGTAGAGTCCCGCGTAGTCGAAGCCGTAGCCCACCACGTACAGGTTGGGGATCGTGAAGCCGACGTAGTCGAGGTCGACGTCCGTCTCGCGGCGCTCGATCTTGTCGAGGAGCACGCACACCCGCAGGCTCTTCGGCCGCCGCGCCTGCAGGCTGCGCTTGAGGTACGCCAGCGTGTGCCCGGTATCCACGATGTCCTCGACGATCAGCACGTCGCGGCCGTCGATCGGCCGCGAGAGGTCGGACACCAGGCGCACGACGCCCGACGGCGTGGTGTCGGAGCCGTAGCTCGACAACCCGATGAAGTCGGTGGTGAGGTCGATGGGGATGGCGCGGATCAGGTCCGCCATGAAGAGAAACGCGCCCTGCAGGACGCCGACGAGGATCGGACTCCGTGCCTCGTAGTCGCGCGCTATGGCCGTCCCCAGCCCCGCCACCCGGCCGCGCAACTCCGCCTCGGTGAGAAGGACGCGACCCGGGCGGCACCGCTCGTCAGCGCGTGGTGACATAGGTCGCGAGACGCCACTCGCTGGCCAGACGCGCCGCCGCCTCGTTCGCCGCCTCGCGGGTGATGAAGCTCCCGACGCGCACCCGGTACTGCGTGACTCCACCGATCTCCACTTCGGCGACGTAAGCGCCCTGGCCGCTCTCGGCGAGCCGTGCCCGGAGCGCCTCCGCCGGAGCCGAGACCTTGAACGCCCCCACCTGGACGGTGAGGCGCCCATCTCCCCCCGCCTTCGCCGCCGGCGCGGGCGGCGGCGGCGCGCCCTCGGGTCGGGGACTCTCCGCGGCCTCGGTACTCTCGGCCGGTTTCGGCGTCTCCACCCGCCCCGGCTTCGCCGCGGTACGCAGGGCCGGCGGCGGTGAGGTCAGCGGCGCCGTCAGCTCGTGGTAGAAGGTCAGGAGCGGCGCGGTCTCGGTCGGCGTCTTGGTCTTGTCCTTGTCAAGGCCGCGTCCCTCGTGACGCCGCGCGGCATCGCGCTCGCCGCGCACCGCCCCAGTCGGGGCCAGGCCCAGCAGGGGCAGGCCGTTCGGCCAGCGACGTCCGGCGGTGACGCCGAGCGCGAAGGTCACGCCGAGGACGACAAGACAGCCGATCCCGAACAGGAGCGACGCGAGACGGCCGCCACCCGACGAACGGACCGGCGCGCGCAATTGACGGCGGGGCGGTGCCATCACATCGCCTCGGGGGCGCTCACGCCGAGCAGGCCGAGACCGTTGCGTAGCACCTCGCCGACAGCGGTGCACAGCGCCAGCCGCGCCAGCATCAGGTCCCGGTCGGGCTGGATCACCCGATGTGCCTTGTAATACGGGTGAAAGAGCCCGGCCAACTCGTGGAGCCAGTAGGCGATCCGGTGCGGCTCCCGCGCTCGGGCGGCGCCCGCCACCAGCTCCGGGAACTCCACCAGTCGTTTCATGATCGCCAGCTCCTCGGGCAGCGCGAGCGGCGCCAGCGACACCTGCGACCACGGCGGCACCTCGATCGACTGCTCGGCCACCTGCCTGCAAATGCTCCGGATCCGCGCGTGAGCGTACTGGACGTAGTAGACGGGGTTCTCGGCGGACTGCCGCGTGGCCAGCGCGAGGTCGAAGTCGAGCGGGCTGTCGTGACGGCGCATGAGGAACGTGAAGCGCGCGGCGTCCCGGCCGACCTCCTCGAGCAGCTCCTCCATGAGCACGAACTCCCCGCGCCGCTTGGAC
>JBGPYK010000216.1:0-5017 GCA_041493245.1 Methylomirabilia bacterium
CTCTCTCGGCGATGTCGTCCATGCCCTGCCCGTGGTCGCGACGCTGCGGGCGCGGTTGCCCGGCGTTCACGTGACGTGGATCGTTGAGCATCGGGAGGCCGCCGTCCTCCGCGATCACCCGGCCATCGACGAGCTGCTACCGATCGATACGCGTCGGTGGCGGCGTCCCCGGGACCGCCACGACCTCGCCGACGTGGCCCACGCCGTGGGGCGGATCGGGGGACGGCTGCGCGATGCCCGCTTCGACGTGGCCATCGATCTGCAGGGGCTCATCAAGAGCGGGTTGCTCACGGCAGCGACGCGCGCTCCGCTCCGGATTGGCTTCTCGGCGCGGCGCTGCCGTGAGCCACTGAGCGCGATCTTCACCAACCGCCGCGTGACGCCCCCGGACGGCGCGCGCCACGTCGTCGACCAGTACCTGTCCCTGCTGATGCCGCTGGACGTCAGCGAACCCGTGCACGAGTTCCGCCTGCCCGTCGACGCTGCGGCCGAGGCGCGCGCCGAGGAGGTGTTGGCGGCGGGCGGTCTGAAGCCGCATCGGCGCCTGGTCGTCATCAACCCCGGCGCGGGACGGCCCGACAAACGGTGGCCGGAGGACAGGTTCCGCACGCTTGCCGAGCGTCTGACCGAGGACGCGATGGCCGACGTGCTCGTCGTGTGGGGCCCCGGCGAGGAGGCGGCGGGACGCCGCATTGCGCCGGGCGACGGCGCCTCGCGCGCGGTGCTGGGGCCGCCCACGAACCTGTACGAGCTGATCGCCATCCTCCGCCGCGCGAGCGTGCTCGTCGCCGCGGACACGGGACCGCTCCACTTGGCCGCTGCCGTCGGCACACCGTGCGTGGGCCTCTACGGGCCGACGCTCGCCATGCGCAACGGACCGTACGGCGCAGGGCACCGCTGCCTGCAGGGGCCCCGGGGCGGGGTGGCGGCGATCGAGGTCGAGGCGGTGTTCCACGCGGTGACGGGGCTTCTCGGGTGACGGCGCCGCGCGTGTCGATCGTGGTGATCACCCTCGACGAGGAGGATCACCTCCGTCGCTGCCTCGAGAGCGTGGCGTGGGCCGACGAGATCGTCGTGGTCGACGCCGAGTCCCTCGACAAGACGGTGCAGATCGCGCGCGAGTTCACCGACCGCGTGATCTTGCACCCGTGGGCCGGCTTCGCGACACAGAAGAACTTCGCGGTGGAACAGACGACGGGGGACTGGGTGCTTTCGATGGACGCCGACGAGGAGGCTTCGCCCGAACTGCGTGAAGAGATCGCCGCCGCTATCGCCGATTCCCAGGTGTGCGACGGCTACGCCATCCGCCGGCGCAACGTGTTCCTCGGTCGGTGGATGCGCTACGGCGGCCTGTACCCCGACTGGCAGGTGCGGTTGTTCCGTCGCGGCCGTGGTCGCTTCGTCGCGCGCGCCGTCCACGAGTCGGTGATCGTGGACGGGACGCTCGGGCGGCTGCGCGGCCACCTGATGCACCGCAGCTACACGGGCGTCACCGACTTCTGCGAACGGGCGAACCGGTACTCGTCGCTGGCGGCGGACGAGTGGATCTGCGAGGGTCGCCGTGTCGGGGCCCGGGAGCTGGTCGTTCGCCCGCTCGGGAGATTCATGTCCATGTACGTGCTCCAGCGTGGCTTCCTCGATGGGCGCCGAGGACTTCTGCTCGCGGCGCTCTATGCGTACTATGTCTTCATGCGTACGGCCAAAGTCTGGGAGGTCACGCGGCGGCGATGACGACGCGAGAACGCGTGTTGTCCGGGATGCGTCCCACGGGCCCGGTGCATCTGGGGAACTATCTGGGTGCCCTCGCCAACTGGGTGACGCTCCAGGACGGCTACGAGTGCTTCTTCTTCGTCGCGAACTGGCACGCGCTCACCACCGGCGTGGAAAACGTCCACGAGGTGCCGGGGGCGACGATCGAGATGATCGCGGACTGGCTGGGCGCCGGCCTCGACCCGGGGCGCTCGACGATCTTCATCCAGTCCCTGGTGCCGGAGCACACGGAGTTGCACCTGCTGTTTTCGATGATCACGCCGGTGGGGTGGCTCGAGCGGGTGCCGACGTACAAGGAGCAAGTGGAGCAGCTGGGGATCGAGTCGCCGTCCTACGGCTTGCTCGGCTATCCGCTCCTGCAGGCCGCCGACATCCTCATGTACATGCCGCGGTGGGTGCCGGTGGGCATCGACCAGGTCCCCCACGTCGAGCTGACGCGAGAGGTCGCGCGGCGCTTCAACCACGCGTTCGGTCCGGTTTTCCCGGAGCCGCAGGCGAAGCTTACGGAGATCCCAAAGGTGCCGGGGACCGACGGACGCAAAATGTCGAAATCGTACGGCAACGCCATCTACCTCTCCGACCCGGCGGAGACCGTGCGCCGGAAGGTCCGACCTATGGTGACGGATCCCGCACGCAAGCGACGATCCGACCCGGGCAACCCCGAGGTCTGCCCGGTGTTCGACCTGCACCGGATCTTCACGCCGCCGGCCGGCCGCGAGTGGGCGGCGACGGGCTGTCGGACCGCCGGGATCGGCTGCCTCGACTGCAAGGACAAGCTGCTCCAGCATATGGAGCCGGTCCTCGCCCCGATCCGCGAGCGTCGGCGCCAGTTCGCCGAGAAGCCCGACCTCATCGTCGACGTGCTTTACGAAGGATCGCGCCGCGCGCGCCGCGCCGCGCAGGCCACGATGGACGAGGTGCACAAGGTGGCGCGGCTCACGCCATGAGCGTGGCCGCGGCAACCTCCGGCGGGCTGACCCTTCGGGTCGGCGACTTCGAGGGCCCGCTCGATCTCCTCCTGCACCTGTGTCGTACGAACGAGATCGACCTCGCCGCACTTCCCGTGCGTGCGATCACGGATCAATACCTTGCCCACCTGGAGGCCTTGGAGTTCCGGGACCTCGATGCGGCCGGGGCCTACCTCGTGATGGCGGCCACGCTCGTTTACCTGAAGTCAAGGCTGCTCGTGCCGCCGGATGACACCGGCGAGGAACAGCTCGACCCCGAAGCCGAGGCGCTACGCGGGGAGCTGGAGGAGCGGCTGCGCGAGTACGGGCGCGTGAAGACGCTGGGCGCCTGGCTTGGCGAGCGCGAGGCCGAGCAGGCGCTGCTCTGGGGGCGCCCGGTGAGCGAACTGCCGTCCGCGGAGGACATTCCCCTCGAGGATCTGAGCGCCCACCTCCTCGAGCGCGCCATCAAGCGGCTCATCGAGGAGGCGAGGCGGATGCAACCGCGCGACGTCGCGCCCGAGCCGCCCTCGATCCTCGAGCGCATGACGGAGATCCTCTCCGTTCTCCGTGACACCTGGTCACTCCTCTTCTCGTCGCTCACGGGCGGCGAACGGCGCCGCTCAGAAATCGTGGTCACGCTGCTGGCGGTGCTCGAGCTGGTGAAGATGGGCCGCATCCGCGCGCAGCAAACGGAGCTGTTCGGTGAGATCGTCATCGAGCGGCAGGCCGGGGAGACGATGCCGAATGCCACAACCGATTGACGTCGTCGAGGCGCTGCTCTTCGCGTCGGACGCCCCGCTGGAGACCGAGCGGATCCGTGAGGTCCTCGACCTTGCCGACGCCGCCTCAGCGCGCGCCCTCGTCGAGGAGCTGCGAGCCCGCTACGCCGCCGCCGAGCGCGCCCTCACAGTGGTCGAGGTTGGCGGCGGCTTCCGCATGGTCACGCGGCCGGAACTCGCGCCATGGCTCCTGCGCTTGGCGAAGACGCGGACGCGAGCCCGCCTGTCACGCCCGGCGCTGGAAACCCTGGCCATCGTGGCCTACCGGCAACCCGTTTCCCGCCCGGAGGTGGACACCCTGCGCGGCGTCAACTCCGAGGGCGTACTCGACAACCTCCTGGAGCGCCGGCTCCTCCGGATCGCCGGCCGCAAGGAGGCGCCCGGGCGGCCCTTCCTCTATGAAACGACTCGGGAGTTTCTTGTGGCGTTCGGCCTCCGCGACGTCGGCGACCTCCCGAAGGTCGAGGGCGCGTTGCCCCTGCCCGAGGCACTGCCCGAGGCACTGCCCGAGGCGGTGGTCCTCGAGGCGGCCGCTCCCGAAGTCGCGGTGGCTTTGACGGATGGCCAAGCTCAGACTGAACAAGATCCTGGCCCGGGCGGGGCTGACGTCGCGCCGCGGAGCTGACCGCCTCGTCGTCGAGGGGCGGGTTGCGGTCAACCGCCTCGTCGTCCGCGAGCCGGGAACGCTGGCCGATCCCGACGCCGACGACATTCGCGTCGACGGTCACCCGATCGGCGCCGCGGAAGCCATGCAGTATGTCCTCCTCCACAAGCCTGCCGGGTACGTCACCTCGCGGCGCGATCCCGCCGGGCGCGCGGTGGTGACGGACCTCGTCCCCGCCTCCGCGCGGCTCTTCCCGGTGGGGCGTCTCGACGTGGACGTCGAGGGCGCGCTGCTCCTCACGAACGACGGGACCTTGACCCACCGCCTCTTGCATCCTCGCTACGGGATCCCCCGCGTCTACGAGGCAGAGGTGGAGGGCGGGGTGACCCCGCGGGAGCTGCCGCGGTGGCGCCACGGCGCACGCCTTGACGATGGCCTCGCAGTGCCGGTCGCCGTTGATCTGGTGCGCGCCGGCCGTACGACGAGCCGCGTCCGCCTGACCTTCGCCGAAGGCCGCAAGCATGAGGTCAAGCGCTACTGCCAAGCCCTCGGCCATCGCATCATCCGCCTCCGCCGTATCGCCTTCGGCCCGATCAGCCTCGGCAACCTACCGGTGGGTGCCGCGCGCCCCCTGACGACGACAGAACTCACGGCCCTCCGTCATGTGATCAACGTCGCGGGGAGCGAGCCTCGCGTCGGTCGAGCGAAGGGCGCGCCGGCTCCCTCGGACTCCTCCGGTTGACCGCGCGCAGTTGCTTGCGCGAGTCGGAGACCTGGGCCTATAATGCGCGGTACTCACGAGAGAGCAGCAGGGCAGGAGTCCCTATGAACCTGGACGATTGGCGTTCCAGGATCAATGACCTCGACAACCAAATCCTCCACCTCCTCAACCAGCGTGCCGAGGCCGCCCTCAA
>JBGPYK010000022.1:0-15145 GCA_041493245.1 Methylomirabilia bacterium
CTCCACCTGGTCGCCGTGCGAGTGCTCGCGCACCCGCGAGCCGATCGCGATCGTCTGATACCCCATCGCCAGTGTCTCGAAGCGCGTGTTCGCGGGAAAGAGCTTGGGATCGGCGTGGCCATTGGCGGGCACGGGCTGCCAGTACGACGGCCCCTCGTCGGGCTGCATCACGACGGCGTGGCCGCGGATCGTCTCGGCGGTGCTCATAGTCGTCTCCTTGCGGCGAGGATAGAACGCCGCCCGCAGGGGAGCAAGGGGGCGATCGTCTCAACCGAGCAGGTCGAAGCCCAGCAGAGCGCCCAGCTCGCGGAGCGCCAGGTCCGGGTCGTCGACCTTGATCGTCGTCATGCCCAGGGCGCGCGCGGTCTTGAGGTTGCGGCCGATGTCGTCGAGGAACACGGCGCGCGGCGGCTCGACACCCAGCTCGCGGCAGACCAGCGCGTAGATCCGCGGGTCGGGCTTGCGCAGGCCGACGACGGCCGACTCGACGAAGACGTCGAAGTGCTCGCGCAGGCGATGGCCCTCGCGCTGCCCCTCACGCACCCAGTTGTTGGTGAGCGCGCCCACGCGGAGCCCGCGGCCGCGGATACGCCGGATGGCCTCGACCATCTGCGGGCGGGGGACGCCGGCCTGGGCGATGTAGGCCATCAGCTGCGCCCCGCTCAGCTCGATCCCGTGCGCGCGGCAGTCGGCCTCGAAGGGTATGAGAAACGCCTCGACCGTCAGCTCGCCGCGCTCGAGCCGCGACCAGGCGCCGGCCTCGCCGCTCGCCACCACCGCGTGGTTGATCGCCCCGGCGGGCAGGCCATGGTCGCGCTCGTAGCGGGCGATGGCGTGCAGCGGCGAGTCCATGACGACGCCGCCCAGGTCGAAGACGACCGCCTCGATCGCGGTCACGGCCTGGGCGGTCACGCCTTCTGGAAGCGGTGGACGCCGTCCTCGCCGACGATCCGCACCGCGCGGCCGTCGGCCTCGAGGAAGTGTAGGTGCGCGAGCGCTTCACCCATCGCGAAGCTGAGCTGGTGGGTGTCGAGCTTCCGCCGGAAGAGGACGGGGACGACGTCGGCGGCGCTTCGCGGCTCCGTCAACGCGTCGAGCGCCTCTGCCAGGCGCGCGGCGTGGTGGTCGCGCAGCATGGTAATGCGTTCGTGCAGACCGCGGAAGGGCAGGCCGTGCGACGGCAGCACGAGCGTGTCGGCGGCCATCGGCCGGAAGCGGGGGAGCGAGTCGAGGTAGAGGCGAAGCGGGTTGCCCCACGGCTGCTCCGACCAGACGCTGACGTTCGTCGTGATCTTCGGCAGCACCTGGTCGCCGGAGATCAGCACGCCGCCCTCGGCGTCCCACAGGCAGGCGTGCTCGGGCGCGTGCCCGTGGACCACGAGCACCTGCCACCGCCGGCCGCCGATTTCGAGGGTGTCACCCTCGCGCACACAGTGGTATTCGCCGGGAAGCGACGGCACGAGGCCGAGGTAGTGGTTGCCGCGGCGGGCGAGCCGCGCCAGCGCCTCGTCGTCGCACCCGTTGCGGCGGAAGTGCGCGAGCCGCGGCACGAAGTCCTCCGCGCTGCTGAACCGGCACGCGATCTGGGCCGAAAGGTACTCGCCCTGCGTGGCCCAGAGCGCGACGCGCGAGCGCTCGGTGAGCCAGCCGGCGTTGCCCATGTGGTCGGGATGGAAGTGCGTGACGACCACGCGAGTCACGGGCCGGCCGTCGAGCTGCTCGGCGAGGAGCCGCTCCCACAACGCGCGCGTGTCGTCGAGGCCGACGCCGGTGTCGACGATCGCCCATCCCGGTCCGTCCTCGAGGAGCCAGAGGTTGATGTGGTCGAGCGCGAACGGCAGCGGCATGCGCAGCCAGCGGATGCCGGGCGCGACATCGATCGTGTGCGCGGGCGCGGGCGGCTGGGACCACGGATGATCGAGAGCCATGCGAGAGAGTGTAACGCACCGCCCCTTCGTGCCGCGAATCGTGCGGTGTTCAGTAGTAAAGGGTGCCGATCGAACGGGGCGCGTTGTAACGGAGCGTTGGAGACAGGACAGTAACCCAGAAAAGTCATGAACGATCGAACGGGTGAGTCGGGTCGATTGGTCGTGCGGAAGCGATCGATGTTCGTGTAGGGCGGGGGCTTGTCCCCCGCCGCTCGCTGACTGATGAGAAGAGATGGCGCCGGCCGGGGACAAGCCCCCGCCCTACAGATCCACAGAACCTGTCCGACGCCAGCGAACAGCGATCATGAATAGTTCACGCTAATGACGCTCCATCCACCAGAGGACGGCGGCCTGGATGGGGATCACCGACGCGATCGCGAGCAGGAGTCCTAGCCAGCTCCCGAGGGGGACGAGGGCGAGTGCCGCCACGAAGCAGAACACGGCGAAGCTCCACATTCCTGGGAGGAAGCCGCGGAGAAAGCGAGTCGTGGTGGAGGCGCCCTGCTGGGCGTGGGTGAAGGCGAGGAGGACGCCGAGCGCGACCGGGAACGGTGTGAAGGCGCCGCTCAGTGTCGGCCCCAGGCGAGGCGCGAGGCCGGTGACGACCAGCACGACGACGACCGAGGAGACCGTGCGGAGCGGGAGATCCCAGACCGAGCGTCCCGCCGGAGGGTGCGCTCCGCGCGCCCGCGGCAGCAGGACGCGAGCGACGAGGGAGCTCGCGAGAGCGACGGCCAGGGCCGTCAATCGGGTCCAGCGCATGTCGCGCAGGGCCAAGGTCGTCACGACGAAGCTCACCCAGCTCGCGGCGAGACTGATCCACCACGGCGTCCGCAGCGACGCCCAGGCGTACACGAGACTCGAGGCGGCGACCCCCGTCAGCGCGACCAGCGCGGCCCGTGACGCCTCCGCCGCGAAGAGGTTGCCTTGCTCGATGGCGAAGAACGCCAGCGTCGGGCCGGCGACGATCGGGAAGCTGGCCAGGAAGCCGGCGATACGCGGCCCCCACCGCCGTCCCCCCAGCGTGACCGACACGACGAGCGCGGGCACGAGGACGAGCTTCAAAAAGAGGAGCACGCACGGAGGATATCGCGTGTGCTGCCGTCGGCGGTCATTCGTCGTAAGATGAGCCGGCCATGAGAGGCATCGTCGCGTACGGAACCTATCTGCCGTACTGGCGGGTCGAGCGCAAGGCGATCGGCGAAGCGCTCGGTGTGTCCGCCGGCAGCGGCACGCGCGCCGTCGCGTCCTACGACGAGGACACGACGTCGATGGGCGTCGAGGCCGCGCGCGCCGCTCTGCGCGGGCTTGGCGGCGTGGCGCCCGAGGCGCTCTACTTTGCGACCTCCGACCCGGCCTATCTCGACAAGACCAATGCCACGGCGATCCACGCCGCGCTCGCTCTGCCGCCGAACGTGATGGCCGTCGACATGCTTGGCTCCGTCCGCTCGGCGGCCGGCGCGTTCCGTGCCGCGCTCGACGCCGGCGTGCCGACGCTCGCCGTGATGTCAGATCTCCGCACGGGGCTCCCCGGCGGGGCCGACGAGCGCGAGGGCGGCGACGGCGCCGTCGCCTTCCTCTGTGGGGACGAATCCGTCGGGCACCATCTCCTCGCCGAGCCGCTCGGCATGGCGTCCGCCACCGCGGAGTTTCTCGACCGCTGGCGCCTGCCCGGCGATCCCGCGTCCCGCCAGTGGGAGGAGCGCTTCGGCGAAGCCGCCTACGTGCCGCTGGGTGAAGCGGCGCTGGCCGAGGCGCTCAAGCAGGCGGGCGTGACGGCCGAGGCCGTGACGCGGCTGATCGTCGCCGGGCCGCACGGCCGCGCCGTCAAGCGCGTCATGGCCGTCGCCGGCGTCAAGAAAGATGTGATCGGCGATGATCTCGCGGCCGTCGTCGGCAACGCGGGCGCCGCCCATGCGGGACTCCTGCTCGCCGACGCGCTCGACCGCGCCCAGCCCGAGGAGCTGATCGCCGTCGTCTCGCTCGCCGACGGCGCCGACGTGACGGTGTGGCGGACGACCGCCGCGCTCAGCGGACGGCGGCCGGTGAGCACGGTCGCCGGGCAGATCGCATCGGCGAAGGGCCGCGTGCCGTACGCGACGTGGCTCACGTGGCGCGGATTCCTGCGTCGCGAGCCTCCACGCCGGCCCGACCCTCAGCCGCCCGAGGCGCCGCCGTCGTTCCGCCACGAGGCGTGGAAGTTCGCCTTCATCGGCAGCCGCTGCGAGGCGTGCGGTACGCGGCATCTCCCGCCGCAGCGCGTGTGCGTCAAGTGTCAGGCGATCGACCGCATGGGCCCCGAGCGGTTGGCCGACGTGCCCGCGACCATCGCGACGTTCACGGTCGACCGGCTGGCCTTCTCGCCCTCGCCGCCTATGGTCGTGGCCGTGATCGACTTCGAGGGCGGCGGCCGCTACCAGTGCGAGCTGACCGACGTCGACCCCAAGGCCGTGAAGATGGGCGACCGCGTGGAGATGACCTTCCGCCGCCCTCTCACCGCCGCCGGGGTCCACAACTACTTCTGGAAAGCCCGACCGATCCGGGAGACGCTGCAGACAGGAGGTCACTGATGGCGAGCAACGGGATTCGGGACCGCGTGGCGATCGTGGGGATGGGGTGCACGCCGTTCGGCGAGCGCTGGGACAAGGGCGCCGACGACCTGCTCGTGGACGCGGCCAAGGACGCCCTCGCGTCGGCCGGCGTCGGCCTGCGCGACATCGACGCGTACTGGCTCGGCACGCTCTTCTCCGGTGCGAGTGGACTCACGCTCAGCCGGCCGCTCAAGATCGACTACAAGCCGGTCACCCGCGTCGAGAACTTCTGCGCCACCGGCTCCGAGGCGTTTCGTAACGCGTGCTACGCCGTCGCCTCCGGCGCCTACGACGTCGCCATGGCCATCGGCGTCGAGAAGCTCAAGGACTCCGGCGTCTCGGGCCTGCCGGGCACGCGCAGCGTCGGCGACGGCACCCAGGTGCCGCTGACCGCGCCCGCGATGTTCAGCCTGCTCGCGCCCTCGTACGCCAGGAAGTACGGCGTGGGCGACGATCAGCTCAAGGAGGTCATGACGCGCATCGCGTGGAAGAACCACAAGAACGGCGCGCTGAACCCGCGCGCCCAGTTCCGGAAGGAAGTGCCGAAGGAGACGATCGCCTGCTCGCCGCTCGTGGCCGGCGCCCTCGGCATCTTCGACTGTTCGGGCGTGAGCGACGGCAGCGCCGCGGCCATCGTGGTCCGCGCCGAGGACGCCCATCGCTACACGGACAAGCCGCTCTACGTGAAGGCGCTGTCGTTCATCGCCGGCCCCGGCGCGGGCCCCATGGACCCTGACTACGACTACACGACCTTCCCCGAGGTGGTGGCCTCCGCCGCCGACGCCTACGCCCAGGCCGGCGTGAAGAACCCGCGCGAGGAGCTGGCCATGGCCGAGGTCCACGACTGCTTCACGCCGACCGAGCTGGTCCTCATGGAGGACCTCGGCTTCTCGGCCCGCGGCACCGCGTGGAAGGAAGTGCTCGCGGGGGCGTTCGATCTGGACGGCGAACTGGCTGTCAACCCCGACGGCGGCCTCAAGTCCTTCGGCCACCCCATCGGCGCCTCCGGTCTGCGCATGCTCTTCGAGTGCTGGCTGCAACTCCGCGGTGAAGCGGCCAGATCGCGTCGATCGCGCGTGGCCGCAAGCTCGCGCTGACCCACAACCTCGGCGGCGCGCCGGGGGAGTGCGTGAGCTTCGTTAGCGTGGTGGGGAGCGAGCGGAGCGTCTAGTTGCGGGAGTGAAGTGCGGGGCGCGCCATTACCCCCCCCACCCCTACCCCTCCCCGCAAGGGGGAGGGGATTTGTGCGCTTCGATCAGTTCGCGCGGTGAGCCAGTTCGGCGAGGGCGATCGGCTGGTCGGCGCGCGGGTTCTTCAAATCCACTGTTACCCGTAGCGCGCGCAGGCCGTGGACGCCTTGGAGCTCTTCCAGGTCTAGATCCTCGACGCCGTCGGTGAGATAGCCGAGGCTCTGCAGATATTCGATATACCGCCGGTACTCTTGTGCTTCCGAATTCTGGGTGTAGACGATGGCGATGGTGCCGGGCTGGGTGAGGCGCTCGGTCGTGCCGTTGATGAGGACTTTGTCGATGCGCTTCTTGACGATGGCGTAGCGGATGTCGTAGGCGCCGTCGACGTCGAAGCGCTTCTCGTCGAAGCGGAAGCGGATCGACAGCGGGGTGTGCTGGACGAGAATCAGGTTCGTCGTCTCCAGGGGCAGGGGAAGGTCATCGCGGAGCTGGTGGGCCCGACGGGCGGTCCCGCAGGTGACCATGAGCTGCCACAGACGCAGGTTCTTGAGATAGATCGGGTCGAAGACCCCGTCTTCGCGCAGCGAGGCGCCCGCGTAGATCTGGTAGTCCACGCCGTCCGTCTGCTGCTTCTCGAAGTAGTGCGGGTACATTTCCTGGGCCGCCTGCTCCTCGAGGTCGATGTAGACGGAGATGGCGTCACTCAGGCGGGCGACGCTCTCCTCGAAGCGCTGGCGCTCGACGTAGACGACACCGAGCTTGGGATCGAGCGCCGTGCGGTAGGCGTCGATGCGCGCCTGCACCGTGGGACCGAAGGTCTGGAGGTGGTTGAACAGCGCCTCGACCTCCTTGCGCAGGAACGCGATGATGCCCACCTCGTCGCCCGATGCGAGCCCGTGCTCGATCGTGGCCCGGTGCTTGTCCACGCGGTAGAGCAGCTCGTGGAGGGCGGGCAGCGCCTTGGCGCCGTGGGCGGACTCGATCACGTCGTGGGCGCGGCCGAGCTGGGCGAGAAGATCGGCCTGGATTGCGAGCGCCCGCTGGATCGAGGACCCACGGATGTCCGAGAGCCCGTAGAGCGGGTAGACGTCGGGGAAGACGATGGGCTCCATCTCGAGCTGCGCGTCGAGCCCCCCCTCGCGCCGTCGGTCGAGCGTCCGGAGGACCGCCTGGCGGAAACGCCAGTCCACCGAAGGGTGAATGGCGGTGGCCTTGGCCTTGATGAAGGCCTCGATCCGGTTGTCCAGCTCCTCCATGCTGCGCTGGACGGCCATCGAGAAGAGCGGCAGGACCTCGAGGAGCATTGGTAAATGCCCGCCGGTGAGGTCGCCGGGGTGGGGGGAGCGCAGGTCCAGCGTACCGATCACCCTGCCCTGGTACGTGAGCGGCGCCACGACGATGGTCCGCACGCCCATCCGGGCGATCTCATCCTCGATCGGCGTGCGATCGGGCTTCGCCGCGAGGTCTTCGACGAAAACCGGCGCGCGCTCGCGCACCGCGCGGCCGAAGATCGTGCCCGCGTAGTCCGACACCTTGATGTGGGCGGAGTCGGCGAAGATGCAGGCGTGGTCCAGCTGCGCGCCGTAGTTGATGACGAGGATCTGCTCGCCGGTGATCGCGGCCAACCCGAGGGTCAGGTCTGGCCGCCGCAGGAGGGTGCGCAGCTTCGTCTGTAGCTCCTGGAACTTGCTCGTCGAGACGATCGACTCTTTGTCGATGAGGTCGCGCTTGATCGAGGACAGCACTTCCTGCTCGGTCACGTCGACCGCTCGGAGGACGGCGAAGCCGCGGATGACGAACTTCTCCGGCGGCAGCGTCGCGAGCAGCAGCGCGGGTTCCAGCAGCGTCCCGCGCAGGCGGCTCTTTACCTCGTCGGTGAGGACGGGGGGCTCGCCAACGGTCGTGACGTCGAGGAAGCGATGGTCGAACGCGGCCTTGAAGTGCCGGTCGAGCCCCGTGTCGGGGTCAGGCACGGTGATGATGAGCGGAAGCTCGCCTTCGATCTCGATCCCGTAGACCCGGCGCAGGATGAGCTTGTAGGCGGAGAGGAGGCGCGCCACACCGGCGATTCGCTCGTCGAGATTGACGCGGCCCTGGAGGTAGCCCTCGCTGTCGAGGAACAGACGGCGCGCCGGCGGAGTCGCGTAGAAGCTGCGGAGCTGGAAGGGGGCCAGCGCCGCGGCGTGCTCCTGCTCGAAGAACGCGGGCGCGAACACGACGGCCATGAGGACGTGGAGCAGCTCTCGGTGTTTGGCGAGCTCGCCGCAGTCGACGATGGGTCCCGTCAGCTCGGGATGCTTCACCAGCTCGTTCTGGATGATGCTCGCGAACGCGCTCTTGGCCGAGCCGTCGTCGGCGAACGTCTCCGTCCAGAACCTGATGAGCGGGGCGAGGCTCAACTCCCATTTGATGGGCAGCATCTCCCGCCTGGTGTCGACGATGCGCTGAACGTCGGTCGAGGCGGACAGCGGGGCCTTGGTCGTCATGTCCATCACAGGTGCGCCTCCATCTTTCAGTGTACCAGTCCTTGAGATGCGGCTTCTGGCGACGGAGATGCCGGCCGGCGCCGACTCATCGTGGGGTCGCCGGCGGGACGTCGACCCAGGTGCCGCGGGAGGCGGACTCCAGTACGGCGTCGAGTACGGCCTGGGCTTGCACGCCGTCCTCGAACGACGGCGACGGCGTCACCCCGGTGCGGATGCCTTCCAGGAGGCGGGCCACGAGGGGAGCGATGGTGGCCTGGCCGATGGTGTCGGAGGCGTCGGTGCCAGCGCTGCTCAGCGCGGACGCGTCGCGGGGCTCGACGCGCTCGAATCCGGGGCCCGTGTCGTTCGCGCGCAGCTCGCCCTCCCACCAGCGCGCGCTCGTGCGCCCGATGCGGTAGCTCAGGGCGCCGCGCGCGCCGAAGATCTCCAGCGTGTTTTCGGTCGCTCCGTGAGCCACGCGGCTCACGATCAGCGTGACCTGCGCGCCGTTGGTCAGCTCCGCGAGCACCGTGCAGTAGTCTTCGGCGTCCGCCGGCTTCACCGAGCCCGGCGCCGACCGCGAGGGATACCCGACGCCAGCGTGAGCGACCACGCGCTGGAACTCGCCGACGCTCCAGCGCACGAGGTCGATGACGTGGACGCCCTGGTCCCCCATCGACCCGTGGCCGGCCTGGGCCCGGTCCATCCGCCACGTCCCGCCGGTGGTCTCATGCGAAAAACGGGCGCCGAGCCAGCGCGCGCCGACGTGGAATACACGCCCGAGGGCGCCCGTCTGCATGCGCGCGTGCAGCTCTTGCATCGCGACGGGGGAGCGCCAGTTGAAGCTGGTCATCGCGATGCGTCCGGCGCGCTTCGCGGCCTCGGCCATGGCGCGGCCCTCGGCGACCGTCATGGCCAGCGGCTTCTCGCAGAGTACGTGGGCGCCGGCCGCGAATGCCCGGAGCGCCATCGCGTGGTGCAGGTGGGGCGGCGTCGCAATGACGACGATTTCCGGCCGCGCCGTCTCGAGCATCTCCTCCCAGCGCTCGAACACCTGCGGCACGCCGTAGCGGTCGGCGATCGTCTGGGCCCCCGCGCGATCGCGCTGGCAGAGCGCGACGACGCGGCAGCCGTGAGCTTGAAACGCGGGGATGTGGGCGCGGCCGTAGCCGAGCCCGATGATGCCGACGGTGGACGCAGGTGGGGTCACGATCATCGCCTCCGAGTTGGGAATCATACCGGTAAGCGAACGCCCGCGCAGCCCGACGTTCTATCTCCGCCGGGCGATGCGCCCGTCTACTATTATGGAACTAACGATTTGAGTTATGGAGAGATGATGATCGTCGAGGACGCGCCGGCGGCAAGCGTGGATGCCCGGGCGCTCGGCCAGATTTACGAGCGCGACGGCGGGGCCGCGCATGAGGTCCGGACGTGAGCGCGCAAGGACCGCGCTCCGTCGCCGCCGACGAGGAATGGGACGCCGGTGACCTTGGCTGCGGCGAGCTGGTGCTCGAGCTGCGCGTGCGGATGGCGTCCCTGCGGCCCGGGCAGATCCTGCGTCTCGTCGCGCACGACCCCGGCTCCCCGGCCGACCTGCCGGCCTGGTGCCGGATGACGGGACACGTGCTGGTGTCGGCAGAGCATCCGATGTACTACATCCGTCGAAAGGAGAACTGAACCATGGCCAACAAATTCTGCGTGAGCCTCACCCACTCGAAGGACAACACCGACAAGGCGACGGTCGCCTTCGTCGTCGCCAACGCCGCCGTCGGCTCCGGCAAGGAGACGCTCGTCTTCCTGAGCGTGGAGGCCGTGCGGCTGGCCCAGAAGGGCTACACCGACGGCATGCACGAGGAAGGGTTCGCGCCCCTCAAGGAGCTGATGGAGAACTTCGCCAAGGCGGGCGGGACCATGTACGTCTGCTCGCCGTGCTTCAAGAAGCGCAAGCTGGACGAGAACAACCTCGTCGCCGGGGCCAGCATCGTGGGGGGCGCCAAGCTCGTCGAGTTCCTGTCCGACGGGAGCCCGTGCATCAGTTATTAACCCGGCGCATTCGCTCATTCGCGAATGAGCGATGCGCGCGGCGAACGGTGACACGGCGGGAGGCGGGCGGACGGCGTCCTCTGACCACAGCCGTCCGCGCTTCGATCACCGGCGAGCCATTCCCAATCTGTACGGCTGTTTCGTTGGATCGCGAATCGGGAATGGGTCAACCGGACGCCGTTCGCCCGCCTCCCGCCGTGTCACCGTTCGACTCCCGTGTGCGAGTTCTGAACAATCCAGGTGAGGGACATGGGGGCCCCGACATGGCCGCCATGTTCCCGACGCTCGGATCAACCCGGCGAAGTCGTGGCGCTCCTCGATGCCCCGACTCCGACGGGCGACTAGCCCAGAAAATTCATGAACGATCGCACGGATGCGGCGGGTCGATTGGTCGTGGGAGGCGATCGATTTTCGTGTAGGGCGGGGGCTTGTCCCCCGCCGCTCGCTGACCGATGAGAGATGGCGCCGGCGGGGGACAAGCCCACGCCCTACAGATCGACAGAACCTGTCCGACGCCAGCGAACATCGATCATGAATAGTTCACGCTAGGAGGGTTATCCGATGCAGGCGGTTGATCGCCATCCGTTGGAGGCGGACGTTGGTTTTGACGGGGGTGACTTGGATTGTGGGAACGGGCTGTTGCTGCTGATGCGTCAGCATATGGATCCGTTGGAGCGGGGGCAGCTCCTGGAGTTTCGGTCGACGGAGATCTCTGTCGAGGAGGACTTTCCGGCGTGGTGCCGGCTCACTGGTAACGAGCTGGTCTCGTTCGTCAAGCGCGGGAAGGTGCGGAGCTTCCTCGTTTGTAAGGGGATGCTGGCGGAGCGGATGGCGGGGCCGGCCCCGGTCGCGCGCGCGCCCGCGCTCGCCGCGCGTGGCGTCGTTGCCGTCACGATCCCGGCCGCGCTGCCGCTGCCGGCGCCCGCGGCCGCCGTGCGTGCGCTGGCGGTGATGGGCATTGGGAGCTGGCCGCGCCCGCGCTGGACGCTGCAGGCCATCCACGACCACATGGAGGGCCGCCTGCCCGAGGTGGACTTCGAGGCGACGGCGGACGACGCCACGCGTCTCGCGGTGGAGGCGCAGCTCCGGGCGGGCGTCGACGTCGTCAGCGACGGCGAGCAGCGCCGTGACAACTATGCGAGCTTCGTGGGTGGCCGTCTCGACAACTGCCAGCTCATCCCGCTCACCGACCTCCCGCCGCTTGTCGACCATCCCGAGGAATTCGAGGAGCAGATGCGGTTGCTGGACGTGCCGGCTTCGGAGGTGCGCCACCCGGCGGTCTTCGGGCCCCTCGGTCGAAGCCGGCCGATCGCCGGCCACGAACTGGCCTTCATGCAGACACTCACCGAATGGCCCGTAAAAGTGGCAATTCCTGGACCTTATTTGCTTACGCGTATCATGTGGATGGAGTGTATCTCCGACCGGGCCTACCGCTCGCGCGAGCACCTGGCGGAGGACATCGTGCGCGTGCTGCGCGAGGAGCTGCACTTCCTGCTCGCGGCCGGCGCCGCCATCGTCCAGCTCGACGCGCCCGTCCTGTCGGAGGTCGTCTTCACCGGATCCACGAGCCGGAGGAGCTTCATGTGCGGCGCGCTCAGCGAGAAGGGCGACGCGCGCCACGAGCTGGACTTCGCGGGCCGCACTGATCGGCCAGGTGGTGGCGGGACTTCCTCGGGAGCGCCTGGCCGTCCACGTCTGCCGGGGCAACTGGACGCGCGACGAGCGCGCGGCGCTGGCCGGCGACTACCGCCCGCTGCTGCCGCTCCTCGCCGCGCTGCCCGTCGGCACGCTCTTCCTCGAGCTGTGCACGCCGCGGGCGGGGGAGATCGACGTGCTGCGTGAGCTGCCGCGCGAGACGCGGGTGGGCGTGGGCGTCGTCAACCAGAAGCACGAGCGCGTCGAGGGGGTGGAGGAGATCGCCGCCCGCGCCCGCCGTGCCGTCGAGGTGTTCGGCGCCGACCGTGTCCTCCTCACCCCCGACTGCGGCTTCGCGACCTTCGCCAACAATCCAGTCGCCTCAGCGCGCGTGGCGGAGGACAAGCTGCGCGCCATCGTCCAGGCCGCGGAGCTCGTCCGCAAGGGCTGAACGACGCTCAGCGCGCGGTCAGGTCGGCCCACAGCGCGTCGGCGCCGCGCGCGGTCACCGTGCGTCCCAGCTCGGTCGCCCAACGGCTTTCGCTGCCGAACTCGGCCCGCCACGACCAGAGCCGGCGCGTCGCGAAGTGCAGCGAGTGCTCGTAGGTGAAGCCGATCGCGCCGTGGACTTGGTGCGCGATGGAGGCGCCGAGGCCCGCCGCCTCGCCGGAGCGGATCTTGGCGACGGCCACCTCGAATCCGGGGTCGCCCGTGTCGGCGGCGGCGAAGGCGCGCTCGGCGGCGATGCCCGCGGCGGCGGCGTGGCCCGCGAGTACCGCGAGCTGGTGCTGGATCGCCTGGAAGCTGCCGATCGGGCGCCCGAACTGGCGGCGTTCGCCGACGTAGCGCGTCGACTGCGTGAGGAGACTCTCGAGCGCGCCGGCCATCTGGGCCGAGCGCGCGAGCGCACCGTAGAGCGTGACCGCGTCGGCGCCGAGGCCGGCGGCGGCCGGCGCGGCGGCCAGAACAGGCGCGTCGTCGAAGACCAGCGTGTCGCGCGGCTCGAGCGCCAGGTTGCGGTCGGCTGTCACCCGCGCGGCGCCGCGGGCCACGAGCGCGATCATCGTCCGGCCGTCCGCCTCGCCGACCACCACGACGTGACCGGCAGCGGCGCCCCACGGCACGCGCGCAGCGCTCCCGCGGACGCGCCAGCCCCCGCCCGCGCGCGCGAGGGTCAACACGTCGTCGCGGTGGACGGGCGCCAGCGTCAGCGGCCCGAACGGCACCTCGAGCCCGGCGCCGGCGAGGAGCCAGCTCGCCACGATCGTCTCCGCGAGGGGAACCGGTGCCGCGTGGCGCCCGGCCGCGCGCACGACGACATGCGCGTCGAGCCAGGTGCCGCCCGCGCCGCCCAGCGCCTCCGGCACCAGCGGCAGCGTGAGCCCACCCTCTTCGAGCGCGCGCCACAGCGCCTCGGGCCACGCGCCCTTTTCCGCCGACTCGATCAGTTCCTTCGTCACGAGATCGGTGAAGAGCCGCGTGACGGTGTCGCCGAGGAGCGTCCGCAACTCGCTCGCCGGCCCGCTCATCGCAACCCGAGCCCACGGGCGATGATGCCGCGCAAGACCTCGCGCGTGCCGCCCCGCAGCGAGAACGACGGCGCGCGCTGCACCAGGTAGCCGAGCGTCCGCTCCAGCTCGCCGCCGGTGTCGACCGTCGGCTCGGGGCCCAGCACGGCGTGGACCACCTCGGGGATCTCCTGCTCGAACCCGGTGCCGACGTCCTTGACCAGCGCCGCTTCCAGGTTCGGGTTCTCGCCCGCGTGCAGCATGCCGGCGACGGACAGCGACATCTGCCGCAGCGTGGCCAGGTGCGCGACGAGGCGGCCCACGGCGGCGGCGCCGCGCTCGGTGGGCCGGCGTGACTCCGCGCGGATCAGCTCGGTGAGGAGCGCGAAGCAGGAGAGATAGCGCTCCGGCCCGCTCCGCTCGAAGGCCAGCTCGGTCGTCACCTGTCGCCATCCGTTGCCCTCGTCCCCGACGCGCATGTCCTCGGGCACGAACGCGTCCTCGAAGACGACCTCGTTGAAATGATGCGAGCCGGCGAGGTCGATGATCGGGCGGATGGTGATCCCCGGGGACTTGAGGTCCACGAGGAACTGAGTCAACCCCTCGTGCTTCTTGTCGGGCACCACCGCGGTGCGGAAGAGCGCGACCGCGTAGTGGGCGAGGTGTGCGTTCGAGGTCCACACTTTGGTGCCGTTGACGCGGTAGCCGCCGTCGACGGCCGTCGCCCGCGTCCGTATGGACGCGAGGTCGGAGCCTGAGTCGGGCTCGCTCATGCCGATGGCGAAGGACAGCTCGCCCCGCGCGATGGCGGGCAGGAAGCGCTGGCGCTGCGCCTCGGTGCCGAAGCGCAGCAACAGCGGACCGCTCTGGCGGTCGGCGATCCAGTGGGCGCTCACCGGCGCGCCGGCGGCAAGCAATTCCTCCAGCACCACGTATCGCTCGAGGAAGGTCCGCTCGTGGCCGCCGTACTGCTTGGGCCACGTCATGCCGATCCAGCCGCGGACGCCCAGCGCGCGGCTGAAGGCGGGATCGTGCCCGCCCCACGACCGGGCCTGGTGGTGCGGGGCGTCGTGGCCGACGGTCTCGCGGATGAACTCGCGCACCTCGGCGCGCAGGGTCTCGGTCTCGGGCGGCAACTCGGTCAGCGCGAAGTGGAAGACGGCCATGGTGGGGCCGAGTATCGCACGGCGCCCGCCTTGACGACACCCGGCGTCAGCTATTTTCGAACGGGGTTTGTGGCGGCCGGGCCTTCGCCGACGATATGGAGCATCACTTCTTCGTTTTTGGTCATCGCGAAATGCGGCACGTCCTTGGGCTCGACCAACTCGCTGCCCGGACCCAGGGCCTTCAGCTTGCTTTCGTCGAACGTGTCTCCTTGGGCGTAGTACAACGTACCCGACAGCACCGTCGCGATCCTCCACGCTTCAGAATGCGAGTGCGGCTCGATTTTCAGGTTGGCGGGCAGTTTGAGGCGAATCGCATAGACTCCGGTCTTGGTGGGGTCGCCTACCAGCACTGAGGACGTGAAGCCGGGGCTTGCCGAGTCGGCAACAAACTTCATCTCGCCCGGCGTCAGCGTGAACAGGGTGGCAAGATTACCTTGAGCGAGCGCGACCGCGGACGCCGCCGCCACGGCCGCCATAGCTACGAGGAACACCAGCCTTTTGCTCATCGCGTGCATGATGGTCTCCCTGAGCGCGCTTTGACGTTACGAACCGAGCATGGCCGCCAAGTCGACAAAGTCTTTGGCGATAACGTCCCAGTCGCCTTCCGGCGTCAGATCAG
>JBGPYK010000106.1:0-7186 GCA_041493245.1 Methylomirabilia bacterium
CGGGCTGCGCGGCGCTCACCGCCAGCGCGTGACCGTCCAGCATGCCCTCGATCTCGGTGTCGCTCTGGATCTTGCTCTTGAGATGGGGTCTCTCGGCGAGCTTGACGAGATCGGACGTGCAATCGTCCCAGTGCTCACCACCGTCCAGCGTGCGCATGACGCCTCCGACCTCGAGCGTCGCGTACATTTCTTGAGGTCGCGCGGGATCGGCGGCCAGCCGCATGACGCGGCACGCGAATCCCATCTTCACCCGCTCGGGCAGCACGGCCTTGGGAAGCCCGCGCCACGTGGCGCCGGCGTCGTCACTCCGAAAGACACCGACGGGAGCCGTCCCCGCGTAGATGACGCGGGGATCGTTCGGCTGAACGAGGATCGACCACACCTGGTGACCCTTGGGGAAGTCGAGCCGCTCCCAGTGCTCGCCGCGGTCGGTGCTGCGATATGGCCCGTCGTGCGTACCGAGATAGACGACGTCCGGGTTCGTGGGATGGACCGTGATCGCCTGAACGTTGGTCCCCTCGGGCAGACCTTTGGTGAGCTGCTCCCAGCGATCGTCGCCGACCGCCCGGCGGAAGACCCCGCCGACTTTCCCCGAGATGCGCGCTGAACCGACGTAAACGTGTGAGAGACCCGAAGCATTGGCCATGGTCGTGTCCTCCGGTCGAACGTGATTAACGGGTGCGCAGCCCCGGCATCGTGAAGTTCTTCTGATCGAGTTCGGCGACGAGCGCTTTCGCCTGCGCCGGTGTGAGGTCGACGAGCGGCGGGCGCACGGTTCCCCACGGCGCGTCGTTGCCATAGTGCGCGATGGCGGCCTTGAGCGCGGGGATCATCGGGAACTTCGCGAAGACGCCCCGGGTCTCGTCGAGGCGAGCCTGCTGGGCGTCGGCGTCAGCCGCCTGCCACGTGTCGTAGAGCCTCGCGATGGAGCCGGGATTGACGTTGGCCGTCGCGCTGATGCAGCCGGTGCCACCGTTGCGCATGTTCTGCAAGAGGAACGTCTCGGAGCCGGCGAAGACGTCGAAGCCCGACTTCGCGAACGCGTCGAGAAACGCCTGGGTGTTCTTCCAGTCGCCGCCGCTGTCCTTCATGCCGGCGGTCTGCACCGGATAGGCTTTGAGCAGACGCTCGACGAGGCCGAGCGTGATGGGGACCTGGGACACGGGCGGGATGTGGTAGACGTACACGCGCAGGTGCGCCTCGCCCACCCGCTCGATCACCTCCGCGAAGCTCCGGAAGAGGCCGTCGTCGCTCACGCCCTTGTAGTAGAAGGGCGGCAGCATCAGGACCCCGCCGCAGCCGAGCTTGACCGCATGCGCGGTGAGGCGCACGGAGTCGGGGAGGGCGCAGCAGCCCGTGCCCGGCATCATGCGCGCGGGGTCGACGCCCGCGCCGACCAACCGGTCCAGCAGGTCGATCTTTTCCTCGACCGACAGCGAGTTCGCCTCCGAGTTCGTCCCGAAGACCGCGAGACCGACGTTCTGGGACAGCAGCCACCGGCACTGGCGGACGAACCGCTCCGGGTCCGGACTCAGGTCGGCCCCGAAGGGGGTGACGACCGGGGACAGTACGCCGGTGATGCGCTGGGAGTCGTTCACGAGTTCGTTCCTCCGCTACGGGATGACCCCGATCTTGCCACAGTTCGTGCTCCGGGGTGCTCCGGGGTCGCTCCGGGGTCTGACCCCGTCTCGGGGTCTGACCCCGTCTCAGCGCCCCGCCCAACCGGGGTCGAACGGGTGGCCCGGCTCGTCGACGTCGATCACGAGCGGGGTGTGGTCGGAGGGCATGGGCTTGCCTTTTCGAGCTTCGCGGTCGATGTCCGCCCACTTCGTTCGCTGGGCGACCGAGGTGGTCACGAGCAGGTGATCGATGCGCATGCCAGTGTTCTTGTGGAAGCTGCCCGCGCGGTAGTCCCACCAGGTGTAGCGGCCGGGCTCGCGATGGTGCAGGCGGTACGCGTCGACGAGACCCCAGTCGCAGAGCCGGGCGAAGCGCTGTCGCTCGGGCTCGGAGACGTGGGTCCCGCCGCGGCACGCCTCCGGGTCCCAGACGTCCGCATCCGCGGGGGCGACGTTGAAGTCGCCGCCCAGAGCGAGCGCGCCGTTCGGATCGCCCGCGTCGCGCAGCCAGCGCGCGAGGCGATCGAACCAGGCGAGCTTGGCCTGGTAGAAGGGCGACTCCACGGAGCGGCCGTTCGGCGCGTAGAGGCTCACCACGCGGATGCCGCCGCAGACGGCCGAGATCATCCGCGCCTCGGCGAGCGGCTCATCGTCGCCGACGTCCGGCGTGGCGGCGCGGCGTAGCGGCTCGCCGAAGTTCGTCACCACGTCCGCGATGCCGACGCGGCTGGCGATGGCGACGCCGTTCCAGCGGCCCTCCCCGTGGTGCGCCAGCTCGTAGCCCGCGCCCTCGAACGCCTCGCGCGGGGCATCCGCATCCGTGAGCTTCGTCTCCTGCATGAGCAGCACGTCCGGCTTCGCCCGCTCGAGCCACCACCAGACCTTCTCGAGCCGCGCGCGCAGGGAGTTGACGTTCCAGGTCGCGATCCGCATGCCGCGCTCAGCGCCGCGCGAGCTTCACGAGCGCGGCGAAACGCTCCATGCGCTCGAGGCTCTCCTCGATCCGATCGCCGCGGAAGTCGACGACCAGCTCGCTCACGCCCAGCCCCGCGTAGGTCTCGACGTCCTCCAGAATCTGCTCCGGGCCGCCGCTGAACGGGCGCCGCCCGCCGGCGTCGACCACCGCGGTGTCGTACACGGGCGCCTTGTAGGAGATGGTGAGCCGCGAGGGATCGCGCCCCTCCTTCTGGGTCAGCCGGTACAGCTCGTCGAGCGACGCGCGGAACTCCGCCGGCCGGAGCGGGACCGCCGCGGTGCCGCCCACCGGGTGCCAGCCGTCGCCGTGACGGGCGACGCGGCGCAGCGCCGCCGGACTGTGGCCGCCGATCCAGATGGGCGGATGCGGCTTCTGCACGGGCTGGGGCAGACAACGCACCGCGGCGAACCGGTAGAACGTTCCCTCGAACGAGGCGGGCGTCTGTGTCCATAGCGTCTTGAAGATTCGAATGTACTCGTCGCTCACGGCGCCGCGCCGGTCAAAGTCGCGCGCGCCCAGGGCCTCGAACTCCTCGCGCAACCAGCCCACGCCGACGCCCACCGTCACCCGGCCGCGGGAGACCACGTCGATGGTGGCCAGCATCTTGGCGGTCAGGACAGGATTGCGATGGGGCAGGATCATGACGCTGGTGACGAGGCGCAACGAGCGCGTGCGGCCGGCGACGAACGCCATCAGCGAGAGCTGATCCAGCGCGTCTCCCCCGCCCGGGAAGTCGCCGCTCACCGTGTAGGGATAGCGGGAGGCGATCTCCACGGGGAAGACGAGATGGTCAGCGATCATCACGGAGGCGAACCCGAGCGCCTCCCCCCGGTCGAGGAGCGCCTCGAGGGCATCGGCCGTGGCGCAGGCGCCCCGCGTCGGAAGGTAGAAGCCGTAGCGCATGGTCAGCCCTCCTTGTACCCGACCACCGTGTACGACCCGGGGGCCGGGCCGTCAAGGCCGAAATGAGACGGCCGGTCCTGGAGGGTTGCGTCGGGCGGGCTGACGCGATACACACACTGTTGACGACGTCATGTCCGCGACCAGGAGAACGCCATGAGCGCAACGACGAAGCTACTGATGGAAAAGGACGGAGCGATCGGCTGGATCATCTTCAACCAGCCGGAGAAGCGCAACGCCGTGAGCCTGGAGATGTGGGAAGCCATGCCCGGGTACGTGAACGACCTGGCGACCGACGACGCCATCCGCGTGATCATCCTGCGCGGCGCCGGCGAGGACGCCTTCATCTCCGGCGCCGACATCTCGCAGTTCAAGGAGCGGCGCCGCAACATGGCCGATCAGGAGGAGTACGCCCGGATCTCCTCCCAGGGCCAGGACGCGCTCGGGACGCTGCAGAAGCCGCTGCTGGCCATGATCCACGGCTATTGCGTGGGCGGGGGCGTCGGCGTCGCGCTCAGCACCGACATCCGCATCGCGTCCGACGAGGCCCGCTTCGGCGTCCCCGCCGCCCGGCTCGGGCTCGGCTACCACTACAAGGGGATGGAGAAGCTGATGTCCCTGGTCGGCCCCGCCTGCGTGAAGGAGATCTTTTTTACCGCCCGCACCGACTTCACCGCCCAGGACGCGCTGCGCATGGGCCTGGTGAACCAGGTCGTGCCCAAGGCCGAGCTGGAAGCCTTCACGCGTGACTACGCGACGAAGATCGCGCGGAACGCGCCCCTGACCCAGCGCTCCGCCAAGGCCACGGTGGAGCAGCTCCTGCGCCCAGCGGCCGAGCGCGACCTCGTGCTCCTCGACAAGCTGATCACCGACTGCTTCAACAGCGAGGACTACCAGGAAGGCGTCAAAGCCTTCTCGGAGAAGCGCCGCCCGCAGTTCAAGGGCCGCTGAGCACTCGACAGGCTGGAGGTCGATCGGCACGGACGAGACCGCGGCGCGGACGCGGAAGTGGACCCGGGTGGAGTAGACCGGCTGGTCGTCTCCGGCCTTCACGGGAGTCTCTCAGTCGGTCCTGGCCCAGAGATCGAGGCGACCTCGAAGTCATAGCGCCCGGCAGGAACGTCCGCGAGATCCTCCAGGGGCTTCGCGAGAAGGCCCCGAGCCCGGCCGCGCCGAGCATGGTCTCACTCCAGGACCCTTCTTACCGCGCCCTCGAAGTCTAGCTCTCCGCCGCCGTAGCGGCGTTCGCAACAACCAGATGAAACGGATCGAGCGGTAGTTGACCCCCGCTCTTGGGAAGCTGCAGAGCAAAATGGCCTGGCTTTGGCTCAAGGATCTTGAGGTGCCAGTAGTGGCCGGCGCCATCCTTCTTAGTTGAGGTGCTGAATTCGTCTAGGTGGGCCCGCATGATTTCGAGCGAAAGTACAAACGCGATGTCCAGGTCCACACAACCCAAGACGATGCTACCGATCTCCCCTCCCCCTAGGAAGCTGTCCCACCCGGGGTGATAGGCATACCAGTAGGGGGTCTGCCCCTTCTTCGTGTATCGCTTCGATATCGAACATGCGACACGATAGGAATGGCTGGCGTCCCAGTAGAGTGCTCTGCTACGCTTAATCAGCTTCCTGCCGTCACGCGCACCCAGTGCCGAAAGAATGTTGTCCCGCTTTGCCTGAAGTAGCGCAGGATCTGTAAACTCCCAGCCGGAGGGAGCGTCGTCGCTCTCCCCAGCACCGCCGGGCTCAGGGTTTGCGCTCTCTGCTGTTGCTTCTACATCTTTAGCGGCCGTGAACATTACGTCCACCAAGCCATCAAGGCGTGTATATTCCATCGGCACCAACACACTACGTATCTTCGCGCCTGTAACGCCAGCCTCGGTGCTTTCCGTCAGCTTTACTAGAGTCAGGAGCCCATCAACACTGATGAGCCGCATGTCCCAGGCATGGCGTGACCCACGGACCTGGGCCTCAAGCTCGCCTGTATCCTCACGACCGACCACAATCAATATCGAAGCATCCCTACCAACTCTCCCCGCGTCGCGAAGCTTGTCGCGATATGCCGCGATCCTGTCCAGGGGAATTCGATAGGCATCCGTTGTCTTCACCTCAACGACAAGATCCTTTCCTTCTGGCCCGTGCCAGATGCCGTCGAAGCCAATACTTCCTGCAGTCCCTTGATAGCGACCGTTCTCCACCTGATAGTCTAGGCGCCTCCCAAGCTCGTTGGCGACGTCTTGAAGTGCCAAGCCGCTTTTGGAGAACGCCGACGTCAAGCAGTGCTCCGCGTAGGCCGCCAGGAGTTCACTCGACACTTGAGCTAGATACTGGCGGAGCTCTGACGAGCACGCGCTGTCGTCGCGGAGCTTTCCGTCGCCCGCAGTGGCGCCCTCCTGCTCGACCGTCAACTGCGTTACCGCTGACGGATTCGAACCCCAGAGTGATAAGAGCGGCATTGGCTGCCCATGTTAAACCAGATCATCCATCGAGGGCCATCGTCCATATCCACACCCACCGCGGTCGTGGCAGCCCCGTCGACCCGAGATCCAGTCGCGAGACGTCAAGCGTGGGGCGGCGAAGCGACGCGTTAGCGCCGTCCAGACCTGGGCAACGAGCGTGCAGACCGTCAGCCACACCGCGAAAAGCTGCCGCCGGCTGTCGTGAAGGCCCCGCAGCGTGCCCGGCCGGATCGGCCCTCAACTCGCCAGATACTCCTTCGCGAATTCCTTCAGGTTTCCAAACACCACCACTAAGATGCCCTGACTCGGGATGTCGTCATCATGCTTCCGTCATGATGCCGCCCTCCGTGGCGGTCTGGAGCCGGCCGCGCTGGTCCTCGTACCGGATCTCGGCGCACACGTGGTTGAGAACGTGGAACCGAAACTGCGGGAGCCCACCCAGGACGTCCATCCGGTCGAGCACGAGGAACTTGATGAGGAAGCTGGCGTCGGCGACCACCAGGAGGCGTCCATCGTCACCTCGTTCCACCCGTCATGCTCGCGGGACGTGAGCCCCTCGCCCACCTTGGCCCTGCTTCGGCTTGTGCTGCACGGTCGCGAGCAAGCTCTTGAATTCTCCGGGCTGCACCTGCGCGAGCTCGCAGAGTTCCCTAAGCTTCGTCCGGCTGATGGCCTCACGACGGTAGGCCTCGACCGCGAGCAGCGCGAGCTGGTGCCGGAACGGCTTGTGTCCAGGCCCCTTCGCGTCCGGCTCCGGACCAAGGAAGCGCATGACGCTGCTCGCGGTGTCCTTATGTTGTGCCAGCAGCGTTCGCTCCTCCTCGGCAATGAGCTTGAGGTTGAGCAGCCTGAACAGGGCCGTCTCGTAGCTCACGCCGAAGCAATGGGCGATGTGAGCGACGTCGTAGACCTGAATATCCTGCGAGTGCGTTTCTCGTCGCCGCTGCCCCTCCACGACCTCTGTCTCGTCGTACGCGCTCAGTTGGCTCCGGCTCTGCTCACCCTTGCCCAGGCGCCGGACGAAGGCGCGGACACCGCTCTCGGGCATCAAGAAGGCCGCGGCGAATGCATTCGCGCGCACCTCGGGCAGCTCCTCGCGGTTCTCGACTCGGCTGACCAGTCCGCCGCGGTCGCGGTCGACGAGCACGTGGCAGTACTCGTGCGCGCACGAGAACACGCGCCGCCGGGGCGCGTGGGCCTCGTTCACGATGATCGACGGCCCGTACTTCCCATCAC
>JBGPYK010000504.1:0-2762 GCA_041493245.1 Methylomirabilia bacterium
AGAACAGCACCGCCGAACAGATGAAGATGTTCCTCACCCGCCTGGGCTTCAACGCCAAGATGGTGATCACCGGCGACGTGACCCAGGTGGACCTGCCGGCCTCGCGCCACTCGGGGCTGATCGAGGTCCAGGCCGTGCTCGCCGACGTGCCGGGGATCCGGTTCGTCTACTTCGACGATCAGGATGTGGTCCGGCACCAGCTCGTCTCCGCGATCGTTCGGGCGTACGACGCCCACGACACGCGCGCCGGGGCCGGAGCCTCCCGGTCAACTCCCGTCGCCGCGGCCGACAGCCCCTAGTGGGCTCGGCTCTCGAGAACCGCCAGTGCCGAGTTCCCGTGCCGCGCCGGAGGCTCGTCCGCGCTGCCGACCGCGCGCTGCGAGCACTGGGGCGGGGCGGGGGAACCGTCGAGATCGCGGTCGTGGACGACGCTGAGATCCGCCGACTCAACCGCGCCTTCCGGGGCGTCGGGCGGCGCACGGACGTGCTGGCCTTCCCTGTGGAGGTGGTCGAGGCGGCGGGCGGACTCGTGGGGCAGATCGTGATCTCGGCGGACACGGCCCGGCGGCAGGCCCGACGCCTCAGCGTTCCCCTCGGGCTGGAGCTGTGCTTGCTCGTCACGCACGGCGTCCTCCACCTCGTCGGGTACGATGACCGTGATCCAGTGGAGGCGGAGCTGATGCATTGCCGCGAGCGCGAGATCCTGTCGGGCGCCGAGCCCCGGTTGCCGGACCGGCTGTGGAACGGGCTCCTTCGTGTCTGACGACCGTCGGGAGGGGGGCGAAGCCCCCCTCCGAGCCGGCGAAGCCCCCCGCCGAGGGAACCGTGCCGGGTTCGCCTCCCTGGTGGGTCGCCCCAACTCCGGCAAGTCGACGCTGCTGAACCGCCTCGTGGGCGAGAAGCTGGCCATCGTGTCCCCGCGGCCCCAGACGACGCGCAATCGCATCACCGGCATCAGAAACCTGCCCGGGGCACAGATCATCTTCGTCGACACGCCCGGGCTTCACGCCCCCGCGGGGAAGCTCGGGGCCTTCATGCGGCGGACGGTCGAGCGGGCGCTCGAGGACGTCGACCTCGTGTGCGTCGTGGCCGACGTGACGGACGGCAGGCATCCCGACGCCGAGATGCTCGAGATGCTCCGCGGCCATCGGGGCCCCGCCTACTGCGTCCTTAACAAGGTGGATCGTCTTCGCGCCAAGGCCCGGCTCCTGCCCCTCATCGAGGCGTGGCAAGCCTGCGGGAGGTTCCACGAGATCGTTCCCGTCTCGGCACTCGATGGCACCAACACCGACCGCCTGCTCGCGCTCATCGTGGCGGCGCTTCCAGAGCACCCGTCCTTTTTCCCCCCAGACGCCACCAGCGATCAGCCCGAGACGTTCTACGTCGGCGAGGTGGTCCGCGAGAAGATCTTCCTGCTGACCCACGAGGAGGTCCCCTACGCGGTGGCCGTCCGCGTCGAGGAGTTGACCGAGCGGGTGGCGCCGGAGGCGCTGTACATCCGGGCGACCATCTTCGTGGAGCGCGACTCGCAGAAGGGCATCGTCATCGGCCGGGGAGGGGGACTGCTGAAACGTATCGGGACGGCCGCGCGGCGGGACCTCGAGGCCTTCTTCGGGATCAAGGTCTACCTGGCCCTGAGCGTGCAAGTGCGGAGGCAGTGGCGAAAGGACGCTCGGGCGCTGCGCGAGTTCGGCTTCCTCATGACCTCGTAGCATGGCTCTCGGCAAGTCGACGGCCGTCGTCATCGGCAGCTTTCCCCTGGGGGAGAGCGATCGGATCGTCACCTTCTTCTCGAGGGACTTCGGCAAGGTCCGGGGGGTCGCGCGGGCCGCCCGCCGGATGCGATCGAGGTTTGGCAGCGCTCTCGAGCTGCTCACGCTCGGCGAGTTGATCTTCTTCGACACCGGGAGGAGCGAGCTGGTGCAAGTCGATCACTTCGACATCGTCCATCCTTTCGAGGGCGTCCGCGGTGACCTCCAGCGGTTGGGGCAGGCGGCCTGGGTGGCGGAGTGCGTGGCGCGACTGACCGCCGACCGCGACCCCAGTGCAACCGTCTACGGCCTGCTCGTCCGCGCGCTGCGAAGCATCGAGGCCGGCGATCCACCGGGGCGGGCGGCCACGACCTTCGGCCTCCGATGCGTGGACGCCCTCGGGCATCGGCTCCGCATTGACGCCTGCGTTGCCTGCGGGCGTCGCGGCGCCCCTGCGGGCGCGTCGGTGGCGATCGACGTCGAGGGCGGCGGCGTGACCTGCGCCGCCTGCGCGGCCCGGACGCGTGGCGCGATTCGCGTCGACGCCACCAGCCTCGACGCCCTCAGGCGGCTCCGGGCGATGTCGTGGAGCGACGCGATGGAGGTGCCCCTTGGACGGGTGGAGGACCAGATCCGAGAGATTGTGGATCTGCACGTCACCCGGCTGGCCGGCCAGCCGGTGCGATCCTCGCGCTTCCTGCGCGAGATCGAGCGTCTCTGGCCCGCACCCGGGGAGTGGCGGCTCGCGGGGACCACGGGAGGATCAGGGGAGCGAGGATGAGCATGGCGGTGCGAGCCGTAACCGGAGGTGAGGCGAACCTATGAGCAGGGCGGTGCGAGCCGTAACCGGAGGTGAGGCGAACCTATGAACAGGGCAGTGCGAGCCGTAACCGGAGGTGAGGCGAGCCTATGAACATGGACGTCATCGTCTCGCTCTGCAAGCGGCGCGGGTTCATCTTCCAGTCGAGCGAGATCTACGGGGGGACGGGGTCGTGCTGGGACTACGGGCCG
>JBGPYK010000045.1:0-10816 GCA_041493245.1 Methylomirabilia bacterium
GCAAACATCACACGTACAAGAGGAGGGTGTTCGTGCGACCCACATTGATGCTCGCGGTTCTCGCAGTGGTTGGAGTTCCGGCGCTCGCCCACGCCGCCGAAGGCGCGGCCGGGGGCGGGTGGGTCGGTCCCTTCTCGGTGATCGCGGCCGGGTTGGGCATGGCCGTCGCGGCCGGCCTGTGCGGCCTCGGTCAGGGGCGTGCGGTGGCGTCCGCCGTCGATGCGATGGCGCGGCAGCCGGGCGCGGCCGCGCGGATCCAGACGGCGATGATCATCGGTCTCGCGCTCATCGAGTCGCTGGCCATCTACGTCCTCGTGGTCGCGATGATTCTGCTCTTCGTCCAGCCGATCAAGTAGTCGCGCCGGGGGGTGACGGGCGCCGCTCGGGCGGCGCCCGCACCGACCTGCGGATTATGCCGCGCCGTCAGAGCTACCGCCTGCCGAAGATCCCGGAGATGACGATCCGCCGTCTGTCCGTCTATACCCGCTGTCTGCAGCAGCTCGAGGAGGACGGGATCAAAACGGTGTCGTCCCAGGAGCTGGCCGAGCGCTTCAACCTCAACTCGGCGCAGGTCCGCAAGGACCTGGCGTACTTCGGCGAGTTCGGCGTGCGGGGGATCGGCTACTACGTCGCCAGTCTCAAGGCCGAGCTGCACAAGATCCTCGGGCTCGACCGCGAATGGGCGGTGGCGCTCGTCGGCTTCGGCAACCTGGGCTCCGCCCTCTTCCACTACAAGGGCTTCATCCGCCAGGGCTTCCGGATCGCCGCGATCTTCGACGACGATCCGGCCAAGGCCGGCCGGGAGGTCGGCGGGGTGCCCGTCTTCACGAGCCGGGAGCTGGGGCGCGAGGTGAGGGCGCGCGGCATCCAGATCGCGATCGTGGCCGTTCCGCCCGAGGCGGCGCAGGGGGTGACCGACCAGCTCGTCGAGGCCGGGATCAAGGCCGTGCTCAACTTCGCACCCGCCCGCATCCGCGCGCCCCGCGACACTCGCCTCAAGCACGTCGACCTCTCCATCGAGCTGGAGACGCTCTCCTTCTACCTCGCCAAGGGCGTGCGCTAGCCCGCGTGCGCGGCTCCGCGGACCACCCGCGCAGCGGTACGGGTCGTGCCACGCGGGCGGCGTGGTACGGTAAGATGTCCCGATGTTGAGACAGTGGGCGCCCTTTGAGGAGTTGGCGAAAGCGTTCGCCGAGGGACACCCTTGTCTGCGCGTCGTCGGTCTCGTCCCCGCGGCGCGGGCGCTCGCCGTCGCGGAGCTGCTTCAGGCCCATCCGCGCGCAGCGCTGATCGTCGTCGCGGGGCTCGCCGACGCCCATCGCTGGACGCAGGATCTCCGGCTCTTCGGCGCCGCCGCTGCCGAGTTTCCCGAGCCGGAGCCTCGACTCTGGCGCGGCGGCCATCATCGGGAAGCCGACGCCGAGCGCGCCGTCATCTGCCGGCGGCTCCTGACCGGCGAGCCGATCGTGGTCGTCGCGACCCCGGCCGCCCTGGACGTCCGCCTCCCCGTGCCGCGAGACTTCGCCGAGGCCACGCTGCGACTGGCCGCAGGCGATGCGCTCGACCGCGAGTTGCTCCTCGAGGCGTTCGGGCGGAGCGGCTACGAGCGCGTCGACACGGTCCTCGAGGTGGGACAGTGGTGCGCCCGCGGCGGCATCGTGGATGTCTTCTCGCCGAGCCACGGCGCGCCCGCCCGTCTCGAGTTCTTCGGCGACGAGATCGAATCCATCCGCCTCTTCGATCCGACGACGCAGCGCTCGCAGCAGTCAATCGACGAGCTGCTCGTCCTGCCGCTGGAGGGCGGCTCGACCGAGGAGCGCTCTCTGCTCGACTACCTCCCCGCCGCGGCCGTGGTCGTCGTCGATGCCCCCGGCCTGCTGGACGACGCCGCCGAGGAAGCGCCTTCGCGCCGCCCGCTCCGCGAGCGGCTCGGGGATCGGCAACGGATCGAGTTGGAGGTGATGAGCGGCGCGGCGACGGACCAGCCGGAGGCACGCGAGTTCACCCTCGATACGCACGCGGCCGACCGGTTCACCGGCCGGTTCACGGAGCTCGCCCAGGTGCTCGCGGGATGGCGGCGGGAAGGCTTCCGCGTGCGGCTCGTCGCGTCCGACGAGCGGCAGGCTGAACACCTCCACCAGATTCTGGGTGAGCATGCGGTCGAGGCGCCGGTGGTGGACGGGCTCGAGGGGGCCGAGGGGCTCGGCATCGTCCCGGGCGAGTGCTCGGGCGGCTTCTCGATCCCCGCCCTCGGCCTGATCCTGCTCACCGAGGAGGAGGTCTTCGGGGCCCGGCGCCGGACGCTGCGCCGGCCCAAGTACCAGCGCGGCTCGCCGATCACGGCGTTCACCGATCTCGCCGTCGGGGACATGGTGGTGCACGAGGACCACGGCATGGGGCGCTATCTCGGATTGCGCACGATGAGGGTTGGCGACCGCGACGGCGACTTTTTGTTGCTCGAATACGCGGAGGGCAGCCAGCTCTACCTGCCCGTCGAGCGGCTCGACCTCATCTCCAAGTACCTCGGCGGGGACGCCGCGGCGGCCCGGCTCGACCGTCTGGGGGGAGCCTCGTGGCAGCGGGTGAAGGAGTCGGTGCGGGCGGCGCTGCGCGAGATGGCGGAGGCGCTCTTGAAGCTCTACGCCAAGCGCGCGGTGGCGGAAGGCCTGGCGTTCTCGCCCGACACGCCGTGGCAGCGCGAGTTCGAGGCGTCCTTCCGCTTCGAGGAGACGCCGGACCAGCTCCGCGCCGTCGAGGACGTCAAGCGCGACATGGAGTCGGAGCGGCCGATGGACCGGCTCGTGGCCGGCGACGTGGGCTACGGGAAGACCGAGGTCGCGCTCCGCGCCGCCTTCAAGGCGGTGGCCGACGGGGCCCAGGTCGCGGTGCTCGTGCCCACGACCGTCCTGGCCCAGCAGCACTGGTCGACGTTCACGGACCGCTTCTCGCCCTTCCCGGCGCGCGTCGAGCTGCTCTCCCGCTTCCGCTCACCGGCGGAGCAGAAGACGGTGATCGAGGGGCTGCGCACGGGGACCGTCGACATCGTCATCGGCACCCACCGCCTCCTGTCCAAGGACGTGGCGTTCAAGAACCTCGGACTCCTCGTCGTCGACGAGGAGCACCGCTTCGGCGTCGGGCACAAGGAGAAGATCAAGGCTCTGCGGGCGTCGGTCGACGTCCTCGCGATGACGGCCACACCTATTCCAAGAACGCTCTACATGTCGCTATCGGGCGTCCGCGACATGTCGGTGATCGAGACGGCCCCGCTCGCCCGCCTGCCGGTGGAAACGCTGATCCGCCGCTTCAGCCGGAGCGTCATCAAGGAGGCCATCGAGAGGGAGCTGGAGCGGGGAGGGCAGGTCTTCTTCGTCCATAATCGAGTCCAGTCGCTGGTCTCCATGACGCGCCTCGTCCAGGAGTTGGCGCCCGATGCGCGAATCGTGATGGCGCACGGGCAGATGCGCGAGCGGGAGCTGGAGGCGGCGATGGTGAAGTTCGTGAGCGGCCAGGCCGACGTGCTGGTCTCGACCGCAATCGTCGAGTCCGGCCTCGACATCCCGGCCTCGAATACCATCATCGTCAACCGCGCCGACCGCTTCGGGCTCGCTCAGCTCTACCAGCTCCGGGGGCGGGTGGGGCGCGAGCGGCAGCAGGCCTACGCCTACCTGCTCGTGCCCGCCGACGGCCGCGTCGACGAGCAGGCGCAGCGCCGGCTCCGCGTCCTGCAGGAGCTGACCGAGTTGGGATCCGGCTTCAAGCTGGCACTCCGCGACCTCGAGATCCGCGGCTCCGGCAATCTCCTCGGCGCCGAGCAGCACGGGCACATCGCGGCGGTGGGCTTCGATCTTTATTCGAAGCTTCTCAACGAAGCCGTGCGAGAATTGAAGGGCGATCCCCCCGCCGCTACCGTCGAACCGGTCGTGAGCGTCAATGCGGAAGGATTCTTGCCCGACGACTACGTTCCCGAGGTGAATCAGCGCCTGGCACTCTACAAGCGGCTCGCCGGAGCCACCCGCGACGACTCGGTCGCCGAACTGCGGGCCGAGCTGATGGACCGCTTCGGCCCGCTGCCGCTCCCGGCAGAGCAACTGCTCGACACCGTCCGCATTCGCGTGGCGGCGCGTCTCCTCGGCATCGAGCGCCTGGAGGTGGGCGAGGGTACGGCGCTCATCACGTTCTCCCCGGTCACGTCGCTCGATCCTCAGCGCCTGGTCGTCGCGATCCAGCGGAGCCGCGGCCGGCTCAAGCTCAGGCGCGAGTTCACCGTCGAGGCCATGATCGAGCGCGGCCCCTTCCCCGTGGTCCGGGACGCCGTCCTGCGTCTCCTCGAGGAGCTACCGCGGTCGTGAGGCGGCCCGCGGCCCTCGCCACCGTCGTGCTTGTCCTGACGCTGGCCGGCTGCGCCATGCCGGGCTGGGTGCCGCTCATCGGCAAGACGGACACGCCGCCACCGCGCCGCGCCGTCACGCCCGGGGCCGAGATCGTTCCCTCGCCCGTCGTCGGCCAGGCCGTGACGACGCCCGCGCCGCCGGATGCCGACGACACGGTCGCCGACCGCATCGTGGCCGTCGTCAACAACGACGCCATCACACTGGCCGAGCTGCAGGAGAGCATCGCGGTCTTCCGGCAGGAGAACCGCCAGCAGACGTCGGCGACCGACGAGGAGCTGGGCCGCCAGTTCCTGACACGGCTCATCGACAACCGGCTCCAGCTGCAGGAGGCCGAGCGGGAACGGATCGTCGTCGACGACATCGAGGTGAACGAGGAACTCGCGGAGCGGATGAAGCGCTTCGGTACCAAGACGGTCGAGGAGTTCGAAGCGCTCGTGCGGGCCCAGGGGCTCACCTTCGACGCAGTGAAGAAGCGCCTGCGCGACTCGCTGCGGGTAGGCAAGCTCGTCCGGCGGAAGGTCTCGCTGCGGGTCTCGGTGACGGATCCCGAGATCGCCCAGCACATCGACGAGAACCGCGCCAAGCTCGAGACGGGTCTGGCCTACCACGCGCGCCACATCCTGATCGTGCCCCAGAGCGACACCGACGCCGGCTGGGAGGCGGCGCGCATCCGAGCCGATCTGATCCGGACCCAGGTTGTCCAGGGCGCCGACTTCGCCGAGCTGGCGCGCCAGAATTCTCGGGACGCGAGCGCTAAGGACGGGGGGGACATCGGGACCCTCCACCGTGGGGAGCTGTCGCAGGAGATCGAGGAGCAGATCCTCAGCCTCCGCCCCGGGGAGGTGTCGCATCCCCACCGCTCACCGCTCGGGCACCATATCTTCCGTCTGGAGTCGAAGGAGGCGTTGGAGGGCGACACGCTACAGCAGGTCCGCCAGCAGGTTCGGGAAATCCTCTTCCGTCAAAAGTACGACGCCCGCTTGGAGGCCTGGCTCAAGGAAATCAAGCAGCGGGCCATCATCGAGGTCCGCATGTAAACAAAATCGTTGACAAGCGTGTGGGCCGATGAGACGATACCTTTCGTCGTCCAGTCCCAACCTCGCGGAAAATCTACGCAGCCAACTATAACCACTCTTAACGTCATGCGGCCGAACAGCGCCGCGCCCGGAGTCGTGTCATGAGTGCCCGCCGCGATCGAGGCCAGTCCAATACCGCTGCCACCGAGCCCGCCCCTCCTCCAGGGACCGGAATGAATCTCTCCCAACTGAAGGAGAAGAGCATCTCGGACCTCAACGCCATCGGCCGCGAGATGAACGTGCAGAGCACGGGGGGGCTGCGCAAGCAGGAGTTGATCTTCAAGATCCTCCAGGCGCAGGCGGAGAAGGATGGGCTCATCTTCGCCGAGGGCGTGCTCGAGGTGCTGCCGGACGGCTTCGGCTTCCTTCGGGCACCGGACTACAACTACCTCCCCGGTCCGGACGACATCTACGTCTCGCCGTCCCAGATCCGCCGCTTCGACCTGCGGACGGGCGAGACGATCTCGGGCCAGGTGCGCCCGCCGAAGGACTCCGAGCGCTACTTCGCGCTGCTCAAGGTGGAGTCGATCAATTTCGAGACACCGGAGCAGGCACGCGACAAAATCTTCTTCGACAACCTCACGCCGCTCTACCCGATGGAGCGGTTGCGCCTCGAACACGATCCCGAGGACCTGACGACCCGGGTCATGGATCTCCTCTGCCCGATCGGCAAAGGCCAGCGCGGGATGATCGTGGCCGCCCCCCGCACCGGCAAGACGGTGATGCTCCAGAAGCTCGCCAACGCCATCGCCAAGAATCACCCGGAGGTGTACCTCATCGTCCTGCTCATCGACGAGCGGCCGGAGGAGGTCACCGACATGCAGCGCTCGGTGCGGGGCGAAGTCATCTCGTCGACCTTCGACGAGCCGCCGCAGCGCCACATCCAGGTCGCCGACATGGTGATCGAGAAGGCCAAGCGGCTGGTTGAGCACAAGCGTGACGTCGTCATCCTGTTGGACTCCATCACGCGCTTCGCGCGCGCCCACAACGCCGTCATCCCGTCCTCGGGCAAGGTGTTATCGGGGGGTCTCGACGCCAACGCGCTCCAGCGCCCGCGCCGGTTCTTCGCCGCCGCGCGCAACATCGAGGAGGGCGGGTCGTTGACCATCATGGCCACGGCCATCGTTGACACGGGCAGCCGGATGGACGACGTCATCTTCGAGGAGTTCAAGGGGACGGGCAACATGGAGGTTCACCTCGACCGGCGGCTCATGGACAAGCGGATCTTCCCCACCATGAGCATCGAGCAGTCGGGGACCCGCAAGGAGGAGCTGCTCCTCGAGAAGGACGAGCTGCAGAAGGTGTGGCTCCTGCGCAAGGCGCTCTCCCAGCTCAACCCGGTGGAAGGGATGGAGCTGCTTCTCGACAAGCTCAAGCTCACCAAGACGAACAAAGAGTTCCTCGCCTCCATGCATACGATGGGGTAGAGCCTCCCCCAGGACAAGGATTGCGCTTGCGAAGCCCGCGCTCGGAGTCGTGGAGCAGCGGCCCGGGCACGAATTCCTGGGCGTTTTTGCGTTTTGGGGCCTCGACTGATATTCTTGGTGCTTCGAGGAGGTGGGCCGTGAAGGCTGGCATTCATCCCGACTACATCGACTCCACCATCACGTGCGCGTGTGGAGAGGTCATCCACACCCGCTCGACCAAGCCTGAGATCCGGGTGGAGGTGTGCTCCAAGTGTCACCCCTTCTACACCGGCAAGCAGAAGCTCATGGACACGGCCGGGCGCGTCGAGCGCTTCCAGCGGAAGTACAAGCGCCCGCCCTTGGTCGAGGGGTAGCTCGGCCCACTCCGTCAGGCTCGCCTCGCGGGTGGCCGGCCGCGGCGCCGCCGCCTCTCCTCGACGTGGTGCGAGCGTTGCGCTCGCCGCTCTTCGATTCCGTCATCCCTCCGCGGAGGCGCTGATTCGCGATGCTGTTTGACAAGTTGCGTCAGATCGAGGAACGGTCGGAGGAGTTGGCGCGCGCCCTCGCCGACCCCGCCATCTACGGTCAGACGTCCGAGTACGCCCGCCTCCGTAAGGAGCACGCCGACACCGTCGAGATCGTCGATCGCTTTCGCGAGTGCCGGGACGTCCTCAAGCGCCTGGCCGATGCGCGTCACCTCCTCGGCGACGGCGACCGGGAGCTGGCGGAGCTGGCCCAGGCCGAGATCGCCGAGTTGACCGCGCGCCAGACGGAACTGGAGGCGGAGTTGAAGCGGCTGCTCCTGCCCCGCGACCCCAACGACGTCAAGAACGTCTTCGTCGAGATCCGGGCGGGGGCGGGCGGCGACGAGGCCGGGCTCTTCGCGGCCGACCTCATGCGCATGTACACGAAACACGCCGAGCGCCAGCGCTGGAAGGTCGAGATCATGGAGGCCAACGTCACTGGCGTCGGCGGCTTCAAGGAAGCGATCCTTTTCGTCCAGGGACGCGGGGCGTGGAGCCGGCTCAAATACGAGCGCGGTGTCCATCGTGTCCAGCGGGTGCCGGCCACGGAGTCGAGCGGCCGCATCCACACCTCGACGGTCACCGTTGCCGTCCTGCCCGAGGCGGAGGACGTGGACGTGAGGGTCGACGAGAAGGACCTGCGCGTCGACGTCTACCGGTCGTCGGGACCGGGCGGCCAGGGGGTCAACACCACGGACTCGGCCGTGCGCATCACGCACATCCCCACCGGACTCGTGGTGACGTGCCAGGACGAGCGCTCGCAGATCAAGAACCGCGCGAGGGCGATGCGTGTGCTGAAGGCACGGCTCCTCGAGCGGGCGCAGGGAGAACAGCAGGCGGCGATCGCCGCCGACCGCCGCAGCCAGGTCGGGACCGGTGAGCGCAGCGAGCGCATCCGGACCTACAACTTCCCGCAGGCGCGCGTGACCGATCACCGCATCGGGCTCACGCTCCACCGCCTGCCCGCGGTGCTCGAGGGCGATCTCGACGAGCTGATCGACGCCCTGACCGGCGCCGAGCAGGCCGAGCGGCTCGAGGGGGTGGCGAGTTGACCCTCGCCGTCGCCACCGTCCGCGATCGGCTCGATGACGCCGTGGTCCGTCTGGCCGCCGCCGGGGTCGACACGCCCCGCGTCGACGCCGAGTGGCTGCTGGCCGGCGCGCTCGGCGTCCGGAGAAGCGGCCTCCACGCCGTTCACAACCGGGCGCTCACCGCGGAGACGGCCGCGAGCTACGACGCGTGGATCGAGCGCCGCGCCTGTCGGGTGCCGCTGCAGCACATCCTCGGCACGCAGGCGTTCCGCGACGTCACGGTGCGCGTGAGCCCGCAGGTGCTCGTGCCGCGGCCGGAAACGGAGCTTCTCGTGTCGTGGGCGCTCGAGCTGCTTCCCGCGCGTGGGGCGGGAGCGCCGCTGGTGCTCGACGTCGGGACCGGCTCTGGGTGTATCGCATGCGCGCTCGCCTGCGAGCGCCCGGACGTGCGGGTCATTGCGCTCGACACGTCGCCCGCCGCCGCCGAGGTCGCGCGGGCGAACATCGCGGCGCTCGGCGTCTCCAGCCGGGTCACGGTCGGCGTCAGCGACCTGTTGTCCGGGCTCGGGCCGATGCGCGCCGACCTGATCGTCTCGAACCCGCCGTATATCCCGAGTGACGCCATCGCGACGCTACCGCCGGAGGTCAAGGACCACGAGCCGCGCGCCGCGATCGACGGCGGTCCGGACGGACTCCGCCTGATCCGGCGGCTCGTGAGCGCGGCGCCGGGCCGGCTCCGGCCCGGCGCGCCCATCGTCCTCGAGACCGCGGGCGGCGGGCAGGTCGACGTCGTCGTGGCGCTGATGCGCGAGGCGGGTTTCACCGACGTGGCCACCCGCCGCGACCTCGCGGGCGTCACTCGCTTCGTGGCGGGACGCCGCGCTACGGGGGCGGCCTGATGCCCGCGCGATTGGAGATCGAGGGCGGCTTCCCGCTCAGGGGCTCGGTGGCGGTGAGCGCCGCGAAGAACGCGACGCTGCCGGCCCTCGCCGCCAGCCTGCTGACGTCCGAGCCGCTCGTGATCCCGAACGTGCCCGCGCTGAACGACGTGCGGACGATGATCCGGCTGCTCGAAACGCTGGGGGCCAGTGTCGACCGCGACGGCCGTGAGGTGCGCGTCCAGGTGGAGCGGGTGAAGAGCGACGTCGCCCCCTACGACCTCGTCTCCACCATGCGCGCCTCGGTGCTGGTCCTGGGCCCCCTCGTCGCGCGCCACGGGTCGGCGCGGGTGGCGCTGCCCGGTGGCTGCGCCATCGGCGTGCGGCCGATCGACCAGCACCTGAAGGGACTGGCGCGGCTCGGCGCCGAGATCGCCATCGAGAACGGCTACGTGATCGCGCGGGCGAGCCGGCTCAAGGCCACGCGCATCACGACCGACCTCGTCACCGTCACGGGCACCGAGAACCTCATGATGGCGGCAGCGCTGGCGTCGGGGACGACGGTGATCGAGAACGCCGCGCGCGAGCCCGAGGTCGGCGATCTCGCCGTGCTGCTCACGGCCATGGGGGCACGCATCCATGGTGCCGGGACGGCCCGTATCGAGATCGAAGGGGTGCCCGAGCTGCGCGGCGCCACGCATCGGGTGGTGCCCGACCGCGTCGAGGCGGGGACGCTGATCGTCGCCGGCGCCATCACCCGCGGCGACGTGACCGTGACGGACCTCGTGCCCGAGCACCTGTCGGCCGTCCTGGCGAAGCTGGAGGAGTGCGGTGTGCCGCTGGAGATCGGCCCGACCTGGGTGCGCGTGCGGGGGTCCGAGCGTCCACGTCCGGCCGACGTCATCACGAGCCCGTTCCCGGGCTTCCCGACCGACATGCAGGCGCAGGTCATGACGCTGCTGGGCTTGGCCGACGGACAATCTCGGGTGACCGAGACGATCTTCGAGAACCGCTTCATGCACGTGGCGGAGCTGGACCGGATGGGAGCACGCATCGAGACCGACGGCTCGACAGCCGTCGTGCGCGGCGTGCCCGCGTACCAGGGGGCGGAGGTCATGGCGTCTGATCTCCGCGCCTCGGCGGCACTCGTGCTGGCGGGCCTGGCCGCGCACGGGCGCACCCAGATCTCGCGCGTCTACCACCTCGACCGCGGCTATGAGCGGCTCGAGATGAAGCTGGCGGGGCTCGGCGCCCGCATCGAGCGGCGGTCGTGAAATCCATGCTGACGCTGGCCCTGCCCAAAGGCCGCCTCCTCGAGGTTGCCCTCGACCTGATGCGGGAGCTGGGGGTCGGCGGGATCGATGCGGAGTCGCGGAAGCTGATCTTCAGCGACGAGGGTCGGGGTCTGCGCCTGCTCTTCCTCAAGCCGGCCGACATTCCCGCCTACGTCACCTACGGGGCCGCCGACCTCGGGATCGTGGGCAAAGACATCCTGGCCGAGCAGGACCCC
>JBGPYK010000577.1:0-2284 GCA_041493245.1 Methylomirabilia bacterium
CGTGAAAAAGCGGACCATCGTCCTCCTCCAGCGCCATCGCGCATCCGTGCGCCATGATCGAAGCACGCAAGATCGGGGCCGGGTGCAAATGCCCGTCATCACGCCATCTGCGGCGGGGTGCTGCGCCCCACTGAGGCACATACGCCTCGCTCCGCGTCGACGTGACCTCGATGCAAGCGCCCGATTTCTCGGGCCTCGCGAATGGCATCGCGCTTGCGAATCCGGCCGTCGACAACGCGGAGGGAGGTTCGCCCATGACGCTCGTGAAGATCGAGGCGCGGGTCCCTTGATTCCCACCCGCGCACAGCTCCCGTTCGGGGACGACCTCGGCCCCGCGAAGGTCGTTTACGTGTACGAGCCGACGCTCGGTCTCGAGGCGGTGCTCGTCGTCGACAACGTCGCGCGGGGGCCGTCGATCGGGGGCCTGCGCATGGCGCCGGACGTGGGCGCTGAGGAGTGCGTCCGCCTCGCGCGGGCGATGACGCTCAAGAACGCCGCCGCCGGCCTCCCGCACGGGGGCGGCAAATCTATCCTCCGCGGCGACCCTCGCATGCCGGCCGAGCGGAAGGAACGTCTCATCCGCGCACTCGCCCACGCACTGCGCAACGAGCACGACTACATCTTCGGTCCGGACATGGGGACCGACGAGACCTGCATGGCGTGGGTCAAGGACGAGATCGGCCGCGCGGTGGGGTTGCCGTCCGCCCTCGGGGGGATTCCGCTCGACGAGATCGGCGCCACGGGCTGGGGGATCCGGCACGCCGCGGAAGTGGCGGCGGCGCACTGTCGTCTCGACCTCCGGGGTGTCCGCGTCGTGATCCAGGGCTTTGGCGCCGTGGGCAAGCACAGCGCCCGCTTTCTCGCGGAGTGCGGCGCGGTCCTGATCGCGGCCTCCGATTCCAAGGGAGCGATCCACAACTCGGCCGGCATCGACGTGACGCGGCTGATCGCGCTGAAGGATGGTGGAGGGAGTGTCGGCGACTATGACGACGGCCACCGGCTCGATCGAGATGCGCTCCTCGAGATCGACTGCGACATCTGGATTCCCGCCGCCCGCCCTGACGTGGTGCGAGAGGACAACGTGGATCGCCTGAAGGCGCGGCTGGTTCTCCAGGGCGCGAACATCCCCTTCACGGCCGGCGCGGAGCAGGCGCTGCACGACCGCGGTGTCCTGGTGATTCCCGATTTCATCGCGAACGCCGGAGGCGTCATCTGCGCGGCGATGGAGTACCGCGGGGCGACCCGGGCCGCAGCCTTCGCCGCGATCGAAGAGCAGATTCGCGCGAACACCAGCGCCGTGCTCGACGCCGTCAGGGCGAAGCGCGTCTCGCCCCGCCGGGCCGCGCTCGACCTGGCGACCGCGCAGGTGAAGCGGGCGATGAGCTACCGCCGCTTCTCAATCCTCTGAGTGACCTCTCCGCTAACGGACTCCCGTGAGACTCACACGACGGCCGAGCTGAGCGGCACGCGTGGCCGCCTCGACGACCTCCAGCGCGAGCACCCCATCATCGACCGTGACCAGCGGGGCGTGACGCCCCTCGCACGCATCGCGGAACGCCTCCAGCTCGAGACGCAACGGTTCCCGGCCGCCCGCCGGCAACTCCTCCTTGCCGGCATCGACGGCCTCCCACGCTACGCCCCGGCGCCGGTGCTCGCCGGTGTACAGGGTCACTGTCGAGGCCCCGTAGTCGGCGATGAGGCTGCCCCGCTCGCCGACGATCACGCAGTCGCGGTAGGTGCCGGGCACGAAGTAGTTCGCCTCGATGACGGTCGGAACGTCGCCGTACTCGACCGTGACGACGGAGAAGTCGTCGAGACCCCGGCCGAGGAAGTCGCGCTGGAGGGCGGCCACGCCGGTGGGGTCGCGCCGGAGAAGATGGCGGAAGAGATCGACGTAGTGGATGCCGTCGGTGTGGAAGACGCCGACGTCGGTCCGCGGACGCTTGAAGCCGGCGAAGCGGCCCGTCGCGTAACGGACGGCGCCGAGGCGGCCCACGTCGAGCGCCTGCCGCATGACCGCGGTCACGGGGTGGAAGCGGAAGATATGCCCCACCTGCACCACCCGCCCCATCTCCCGCGCGATCACGGCCAGCCGGCGGCCTTCCGCCGCCGTCCGGGTCAGCGGCTTCTCGATGAAGCAGTGCTTCCCCGCGCGCAGGCACACCTCGGCGATGGCGAGGTGGCTGTCGGCCGGCGTGACGACGTCCACCGCCTGGACACGGCCGAGCGCCGCGCGGTAGTCCTCGACCACGCGGCCGGCGTCGGCGCCGTGGGCCACCGCCCA
>JBGPYK010000439.1:0-3189 GCA_041493245.1 Methylomirabilia bacterium
AACGCCAACCCGGTGGGCATCGTCGAGCGCTTCTGGGAGGCGATCGATCTCATCCGCAAGGCGTTGACCCACCAGGAGGGGCCGTTCAGCTGGGAGGGCAAGCACTTCACGCACCGGCACGTGAACATCTGGCCCCGGCCCTGGCAGCAGCCGCACCCGCCGCTGTGGGCGGCCACCGGCGACCCCACGACGTCGGCGGAGCTGGGCCGGCGCGGAATGATCAACGTGCTCGTCTTCCGCGGCCCGGAGGAGACAAAGCGCGCCTGGACCGCGTATCGCCAGGCCCGCGCGGAGGCCGGCTTGCCCGAACCCGGTCCCGACCGCTTCGGCTACACGGCGTTCGTCTACACCGGCGACACCGACGAGGAAGGCGTGCGCGTGGGCAGCAAGCTGCTCTGGTTCTTGAACACCAGCCTCAAGTCGGCGCCGCAATACTCGAAGTTCCTGCCCGGTCAGACGCTGCCGCAGCACGCGCCCCAGCTCTACCGCAGCGCCGGGGGGCCGGCCCGGCCCGCCGCGGCGCTCGTCGGCATCAACGCGGAGCAGGCAATCGCACGGGGACTCATGTTCGCGGGGAACCCGGATACGGTGTACCGGCAGATCATGGACTTCCAGGCAAAGGCCGGGCGGTTCGAGCATCTGGTCCTCGCCAGCCGATCGGGTTTCATGACGCACGCCGAAGCCGAAAAGGGCCTCAATCTGTTCGCGAAGGAAGTACTGCCCCGCCTCCGGGAAGTCGGCCAATGAACTATAATAGCTGAGCCCCCACGGGCTCAGATCGTCGTGGCGTCGTAGTAGTCTGGCACGGGCGCGTCGAAGTCCACGCGATGACCCAGGCTCGCGAGCGCGGCCAGCCAGAAATGCGGAAGGGGGAGCGGCACGGTCAGCACGAGGCGCCGGATGCGCGTGCGGAGCTGCGCGTCGGCGTGCGCAAGCCGGTACAGCGCGCGCCAATCGGCCAGCTCGCCCCGGTCGAGGACCTGGGCCAATACCTCATCGCTCCGCAGATCGAGCGTGCCCCGGTTCCATAGGGCGCGTGGACCGATGGATGGCGTGGCCATCAGGCGTTCGCCTCCAGGACGACCCGCGCGATCACCTGCGCCCAGTGCCGCCCACAGGCGGCCACGTGCGTCCAGTCCGTCCAGGGAGCCTGAAGGGCGCGATAGCGCTGCAGGTCCACCTTGGCAGCGTCGCTCGGCGCCGCGGCGGCCAGACGCTCCACCACCTCCGAGAGCGGCGACCCCGGGGTCGGTTGCCGGTAGATCGCGTCGAACGACCGCATCGCCTGGACCACGCCCGTCTCACCGAGGCGCTCGCACAGGACGACCGTGTCGAGATAGTCCCGCACGGTGTGCCGGGTCACGAGCAGCCAGGCCTTGATCCGCGTCATCTCCGCGAGCGTCGGGACACGGAGCCCGGCGACCTCCTCGATCTCGAGGGGGCGGGTACGGCGAAGCTGCCGAACGCCGGTGAGGATGCCGTCGAGCTGACCGAGAATGAGCACGGGCCGTTGCACGCGCTCGGTCGACCAGCCGGCCACAGCCTCCAGGGTCGCGAGGACCTCGTCGAAGCGCTCGCGGAGGTCGCTCAGCACGTGATCGCCGTCGACGCTCAGGCGGTGCCGGGCGTGGAGCGCCGCCGCCGTACCGCCGACGAGCACCGTCCCCGGGACCAAATACTGAAGGTGGCGCTCGGCGGCCAGGAGTCGTTCCCAGTCCGGCAATTCCTCGATAGACGCCATGGCAGGCACATTGTGCCATGTGGTTCGCGCTGACTTCTACTCCGCCTCCGACGCGACGTCGCAACGGGCGCCCTCATGTTCCTCGCAGGACGAGGAAAACTCGCAGGCTGCTCAAAAAGGTCCAGATGCGAGGCGGCGCCCGCCGGCCGCACGCGAGGCGTACTCCCTGTACGTTGAGCGTGCGGCCAAGGGCGCCAACGAAGCAGAATGGGCCTTTTTCAGCAGCCTGCGAAGCGGACCATGATCTGCTCGCCCATGATGCGCATGTAGTGGAGCTGGCTGTCGAGGTCGCTTCCGCTCACGCCCACCCAGAGCTTGGTGGCGCCCCGCTCCGCGAGCTGCTCGATGCGCGCGATCCAGTCGCGCGGCGCGCCCGCGAGGGCGAAGCGGTCGATCGCGTAGTCCGACAGCCCGAGATCCGCCATGCGCTTGGGGTTCTCACCGCCGTGGAGCACGTGGTCGTAGAGCACATAGCCGTCCACATAGGTTTGCACCTTGGCCCGGAGACCGTCGGGCACGTGTTTGCCGTCGAGGCCGAAGCGCATCGAGTGGTTCAAGATCGACGACACCGACGCCTTGACGTTCTCGACAGCCCGGTCACGGTCCTCGTGCAGCGACGAGCGCGCGGTGAACCAGACGTCGACGTCAGCCGGGTCGCGTCCCGCTTCGCGCGCGCCGGCGTGCACGCGGGCGATCGTGTCGCGGATGACCTCGGGCAGGAGCCCGGTGCCGGCGATGACGCCGTCACCGATGCGCCCGCCCAGGTGGAGCATCTTCGGACCCTCGGCGCAGATCGAGATCGGCACGCGCGGGCGCACGGCCGTCGACGCCCAGCGCACGCGCTGGGACCGGCCCTGGTACGTCGCCGTGCCCTGGGCGAGCAGGCCCCGCACGCAGGTCACGTAGTCCTCGATGCGCGCGCGCGAGGCGGCGGGATAGCCGATGTTGAACACGGCGCTGTCGCCGCTGGCAATGTCCAGAAACGCCCGCCCGCCGGTGAGGCCGTCGAGGGAGGCGAGAAACGACGCCATCACCTGCGGCTCGCGGGTGAGCGGGTTGGTCGGACGTAGCCCGATCGCGGCGCGGGGCGCGGCCAGCGCCATCAGCGTGGCCCGGACGTAGGCGTCACCGCCGAGGAAGGCGGAGTCGTACGTCCCGATGGCCGTGGCCCCGTAACCGTCGGCCATCTTCACCAGCTCCACGAACTTCTGCGAGTCCGTGCCGGCGAGAAGTCCGGTGCTCGAGCCGAGGCCGATACCGAAAGAGATCTTCATGATCACACTCCTTGATGTCCCGCGTTGCCGGCAGATCCTGCGCCTCTGACCACGGCTCCGTCAAGACCACGTGTCGATGCTAGACTCCGGTCCGAAATGACACAGCCACGCCCTCTCGACGGCGTCCGAGTGCTCGAGCTGGCCCAGGTGGTCGCGGGCCCATTCTGCGGCACG
>JBGPYK010000072.1:0-8849 GCA_041493245.1 Methylomirabilia bacterium
CGCGAATCTTCTTGTCCTTCCACTGCCCGAGCCAGGCCACCCGTTCCATCGGGCGCAGCTTGGTGCGGATACCGACCGCGGCCAGGTAGTTGGCCAGCGCCTCGGCGACGCTCGCGTAAGAAACGTCGCAGGGGAGCTCGCCGGCGTCGAAGCCGTTTGGGTAGCCGGCCTCGGCGAGGAGCTTCTTCGCTTGCGCGGGGTCATAGGGATACGGCGGAATGGCCAAGGCGAACTCGAAGGCCGACGGGATGATGCTACCGGTCACCTTTGAGTGTCCGAGCGTCTCCGCCTGATTGATGGCGTCGCGGTCGAAGGCGAGGGCGGCGGCCAAGCGCACGCGCCGGTCGTGCCAAGGGGATTTCGGATCCCACTGCAGCGGGCCGAAGTTGAGCCACTGGGTGCCGGAGACGACCGTGGCCACCAGTTTGAGTCCCGCCGTCCGCTTCACCTCCTCGGCGAGCGGGCCCCGCAGCGAGTACGCCACGTCGACCTCGCCGCGCTTGAGCATGGCGAGCCGCGTGATGTCCTCGGGCACCACCCTCCACACCATGCGCTTGACCGCGGGGGTCTTACGCCAGTAGCGGTCGTGCGCGTCGAAGACCAGCTCGATTCCCGGGTTGAACGAGGTGAGCTTGTACGGGCCGGCCCCGATGGGAGCCTTCTTGAAGCCGTCGTCGCCGACCTTCTCGACGTATTTCTTGGGCACGATCCAGGCCGCGCCGCTCGCCGGCGTCGCGTAGAAGGTCATGAAATCGGGCCACGGTTCCTTCAGCCGGAAGCGGATGCGGAAGGGATCGACGATCTCCACGGCGGCGACTTTTTGCTTGAGCAGCTTGGAGGCCGCGCCCCGATAGCGCTCGAAGGAAAACTTCACGTCGTCGGCGGTGAAGGGATCGCCGTTGTGGAAGACGACCCCCTTGCGGAGGACGAACTCGTAGCTGAGACCATCCTTGGACACGGTCCAGGATTCGGCCAGCGACGGCGCCATCGCGTTGCCCGGCATGGGCTTCACCAGGGCGTCGTGCACCGCATAGAGCACCTTCATGATCGTGATGATCCCTGTGTGCTCCGCGGGGTCGAACCACGTCGGCGCGAGCGAGACGTGTACCGCCCACGTCATCGGCGCCTGCGCGGCCGCCGGGGCGGGGGCGAGGCCGATGAGCAGCGTCAGTCCGAGGACCACGGCCAGGAGCGGGCACCGAGCCTTCATGAGAGTCCTCCTCTCCACCTTGCGAGCGTAGGGGCGCGCGTGCACCAGGAGAGATCGGCGCGGACGAAGATTGCCGGTGATTATGCGGGAACGGCTCTGCTTGTCAACCGCATGGCGTGGTCGGGAGGCGGGGGAGGGGTATGCGACAATGCCGCTGATCGGATGCCCATCCTCCAGCTCTCCCTCCTCGGTCGCGTGGAGTTCCGCCGTCTGGCGACCGCGATGGTCCTGAACTCCGTCGGGATGATGGGTGAGGTCGTCGTGCTGGGCTGGCTCACGCTCGAGTTGACGAACTCGCCTTTCCTGGTCGGTGTGGCGATGGGGGCGAGGGCGCTCCCGCTTTTCTTCGTCGGCATGCCGGCCGGTGTTCTCGCTGACCGGTTCCCGCGCCACCGCCTGCTGATGGCGACCGGCCTCGGTCAGGCCGTGACCGCGATGACGATCGGGACGCTCACCCTGCTGGGGCTGGTGACCCTGGCGCACGTGCTCGTGCTGACCCTCGTTGCCGGCGTGATCCGCGGGGTCGAGCACGCGGCCCGGCTGAGCTACACCCACGACATCGTCGGCGCCGCGTCGCTCATGAGCGGCTTCACCGTGCTTGGTATCGCCATGCGGACCGGTTGGCTCCTCGGCTCACTCGGAACCGGCGCGGTCATCGCTCACCTCGGCACCGGCGCGGCGTATCTCGCGGTCGCTGTCGGCTTTCTTGCGGGCGCCGCCGCGCTCATCCCGGCATCGGGGCCTGCGCGGATCACACCGGCCGACCCGGGCTCCGTGTGGCAGGGCGTCATCGGCTTCGTCCGGGCCGTGCGGGCGAACCCGGCACTCCTCGTGCTCATGATGCTCACCGCCGGCGCCGAGGTCCTCGGATTCTCGCACCAGGCGATTCTCCCGAGCCTGGCGCGCGACGTGCTGCACGCGGGGCCCCAGGGACTCGGTGCGCTGAACGCGGCGCGCTCCATCGGCGGGATCCTCGGCCTGCTCGCCGCCTCGATACGCAGTCCCGTTCACGGCGGTGGGCCACTGTTCCTGGTGGTGCTACTGGCCTTTGGCGCGAGCCTGATCGGCCTTGGTCTCGCACCCTACTTCGTAGGCTTCGTGGGCGTCTTCGTGGTCCTGGTCGTCGTGAACGGGGTCGGCGCCCTCGCGGACCTCTTCGCGCAGAGCCTGTTGCAGCTCAGCGTGCCGGGTCACCTTCGCGGGCGTGCCGGAGGCGCCTGGGTGGTCGCGATCGGGCTCGCGCCGCTCGGCCAGCTCCAGATCGGCGCGCTGGCCTCGCTGCTCGGAGTCAGCATCGCGCTGGGCGCCAGTGGTCTCGCCCTCGTGCTGCTGGCCAGCGCCACCGCGCTGTTATTCCCGCGGATGCGGAGGCTCTGACCGCCGGCGCGACCTCCAGCGCTCCGATCTCCTCGCTCTCCTGCTGACCGCCCGCCCCGGGGTACCATGACGCTCGATTCCTTTACAGGAATATTCCTCATAGATTATAGAAACAGGATCGGATCGCTCGACGGGACCTGGACCGCGTGATGCAGTACCAGGGCGAAGTCGAACGGCGCGGCCCGCGCGCGCCATAGTCCAGGGGCGCGCGGTGGTTGTTGACGTGAGCAGTCAAAACAAGAGCAGGGGGGAGGCTTCAACATGAAGGCGAAACCCTCGAGGGGAACGAGGGGCAGGGGCGCCATGGACTGGGCGCGGGATCGACTGGCCGATCCCGCCCACCGCGAGGAGGTTCAGGCGCACATGACCGAAATCGACGTGCGACAGGACCTGATTACCTTGCGGGAAACCCGTGGATGGACTCAGGCTCAGCTTGCTGAGCAGCTTGGGGTGCACCAACCCGTGATCTCGAAGCTCGAGGGTGGCGGGACGAAAGACGTGAAACTCAGTACGCTCGTCCGGGTGGCGGCCGCGCTGGGCGCGCGCGTGCGGATCATCTTCGAGACGGGCTCGGCGGCGGCTGCCAAGACGAAGCGGCAGAGGAAGGCGGCGGTGGCGTGATCTGTGGGCAATCGCCGTGAACGGAAAGCGTACCGCGAAGCGGTCGCGCAGAACTGAGGCCGCTCGTCAGGGTCGAGCGGATATCGCTCGGCTGCGGGGGATGACCGAGCGAGAGATCGAGCGCACCTTGCCACCCGAGCTGGCTGACTTGCCAGCCGATTTTTGGAGTGAGGCCGACATCGTCGTTCCACCACCGAAGCAAGCGATCTCTCTGCGCGTGGATCAGGATGTGCTCGCTTGGTTCAAGGAGCAAGGTCCGCGTTATCAGACGAAGATGAACGCGGTGCTCCGAACGTACGTCAGCCGCGCGAAGACGGGCGGGAAAGACCGACGAACATCCGGCAAGCAACGGAGCGCGTGACTTGACATCGTCCGTGTGAGCCGCTTGCTCGCGGAGGCCGACCCGCCGTGAACGAGGTGCCGACGGCAGCGGGGTGAGGTCCCGCCGCGACGAGGCGCTTCTTCCTCGCGTCGACGCTCGCGCCAAAGCCCTCCAGCGTTCGTGAACCGAGCAACGAGAGGTCACCCGGCTGGCCGAAGACCACCTCGTCGACCGTCTCGAATCCGGCAGCACGCAGAATCGCGTAACCCGTCGAGCGGGTGATCGTCTGGCCGTTCGCCATCAGGAACCGGAGGTCCTTCTTGGCGACGCGGATGCCGGCCTCTCTCAGGATCGGCTCCGGGACCCAGGAAAATTCCGAACCCGTATCAACGAGGAGCTTGGGCGCCCGAACAGACTTCGCCGGCCGGCGTACATTGATCACCTCGCAGTCGACGTGGAAGCTGCCCATTCGGGGCTCCGCTGCGTCCTCCGGAACCAACCGTAGATCCTGGTCGAGCAGAGGTCAATGCATCGCTTCGGATACGGTCCCGCGGCCACCAGGCCAGTCCTACGACGACAATGACTGGTCCTCGACCTCCCCGACTACGGGATCAGCAGCACTCGCCCACGGAGCTTCTTTTCCACCATCAACCGGTGCACGCGGGGGGCCTCGTCGAAGGTGAAGCGTTCGGTGACGATCGGCCGCAACTTGCCGGCCGCAACGAGCGCGATGGTGTCGGCGAGCTGGGTGCGGGCGGTGCTCGTCGTGCTGAGCAGGGACACTCCCTTCAGGAACAGCCTCGCCGTGTTGAAGGTGACGGCATCGCCGGTCAGCTCGCCCACCAGCACGTAGCGCGCGCCCCGGGCGGTGGCCCGCACGGCCTCGGCGAAGACGGGCGCGCCCACGTTGTCGCACACCACGTCGACGCCCTCGCCGCGGGCCACCCGGCGCACCTCGTCGGCGAAGGCGCCGTCGCGCGCGACGACGACCTCGTCGGCGCCCAGCGCGCGGATGAACGGCACTTTCTCGGGCGACGTCGTCTGGGCGACGACGATGGCGCCGCAGAGCTTGGCCACCTGGATGGCGTGCGCCCCGAGGCCGCCGCCGGCGCCGGTGACCAGCACGTACTCGCCGGCCTGGGTGCGGCCCACGTCGCGGATGGCCGCGAGCACGGTGCCGACGGCGCAGGAGAGGATGGCGCCCTCCTCGAAGGGGATCGAGGCGGGCAGCGGCAGCAGCGAGTCTTCCTGGATCTTGAAGTACTCGGCGTAGGTGCCGTCACGGTCGTGGCCGAAGAACTTCCGCTCGGCGCAGAGCGGCTCGCGGTTGGTGCGGCAGAACCGGCAGAGGCCGCACGCCTCCGTCCACTGCGTGCAGGCCACGCGGTCGCCGGGCCGGAGTGAGCGCACCGCGCGGCCCACCGATTCGACCACGCCCGCGCCCTCGTGGCCGAGGATGAGGGGAAAGCCGATCCCCCGCTTCATGATGCCCGCCCGGATCAGATGATCGTGGTAGCACACGCCCGACGCGCCGTTGCGGACGAGCACCTCGCGGGGGCCCGGGACGGGAAGCGCGACGTCTTTGACGGACATCACGTCGTAGTCGCCGGCACGCTCGGTGACAATGGCCCGCATGGCGCTCGGAGTATACGCCGCACGACGCCGCCTATGTCGACGCCCGCGTCCGCAGGCGTGGAGGGCCCGGCCCGCCGCCACACTATAATGGCCGCCCATGGAGATGCCACGAAGCCGCACGCTGGCGGATCTGCTCGACGAGATGGCCGCGCGCGACCCGGCGCGCGAGTTCGTCGTGGGAGGCGGCGAGCGGCTGACCTACGCGCAGTGCCGGACGAAGGCGCGCGACCTCGCCCGGGGCTTCCACCGGCTGGGCGTGCGTCACGGCGACAAGGTCGCGCTCCTCATGAACAACCGGCCGGAGTGGCTGGTCATCGACTTCGCGCTGTCGATTCTCGGCGCCACGCTGGTCCCGATCAGCACGTGGTCGAAGGCGCGCGAGCTCGAGTACGTCCTGAACCACTGTGATGCCACCACCTTCATCACCATCGACCGCTTTCTCGGCCAGGACTATCTGGCCATGCTGGCCGGGATCGGGCGGCCGGGGGGCGAGCGCCTGCCCACGCTACGCCGGGTGATCGTGGTGGGCGGCGCGCGCGCGGCGGGGCTCACCGCGCTCGACGACCTATGGGACCTCGGCGGTGGGGTGACCGACGCCGCGCTGGAGGCCTGTCAGCGGGCCGTCGGCCCCGACGACACGCCGTACATCCTCTACACGTCGGGGACGACGTCGACGCCGAAGGGCGTGCAGCTCCAACACCGGGGCCTCATCGAGAACATGTGGAGCATCGGCGAGCGCCAACACCTGACCTCCCACGACCGGATGTGGATGGGGATCTCGCTCTTCTGGGGCTTCGGCTGCGAGAACGCGCTTCTCGCGGTGATGACTCACGGCGGGTGCGTGGTGCTGCAGGACCAGTTCGAGCCGGCGGCGGCCCTGGCCCTGATCGAGCGCGAACGGTGCAGCGTGTACTACGGCACGCCCAACATCGCGCTGGCCCTGTGGGAGCACCCCGACCGCCCCCGGCGCGACCTGCGCTCGCTGCGCACCGGAGCGGCCATCGGCTCGCCGGCGGCCATGCAGATGGTGATCGACGTCGGCGCCGAGCAGATCTGCAACGTCTACGGCCTCACCGAATGCTACGGCAACTGTACGGTGACCGACGCTCACGATCCTGTGGAGGTGCGTCTCTCCACCGTGGGCCGGCCGCTGCCGGGCATGGAGCTGCGCATCGTCGGCCCCGAGACGCGCCGGCCCCTGCCGCCCGGCGAGGTCGGCGAGATCCTCATCCGCGGCTACATGACGCCGGGCTACTACAAGGACGCCGACAAGAACGCCGCGGCCTTCGACGCCGAGGGCTGGTTCCTCTCCGGCGACCTCGGGTTCATCGACGACGACGGGCGCCTGCATTTCCGCGGGCGCATCAAGGAGATGGTGAAGACCGGCGGGATCAACGTGGCGCCGCTCGAGGTCGAGGACGTGCTCTCGGCGCATCCGGCCGTCGAGCAGGTGTACGTGGTGGGCCTGCCCGATCCTCGGCGCGAGGAGGTCCTCGCCGCGGTGGTGGTGCTCAAGGAGGGCCACGACACCGCGCCCGAGACTCTGCGCGCGCATTGCCGGGAGGCGCTCGCCGCGTTCAAGGTGCCGCAGGTCTTCAGGGTCATGAAACGGAGCGCGCTGCCGCTGACGTCCACCGGCAAGGTCCAGAAGTTTCGGCTGCGCGAAATGCTCATCGCCGAGGGCCCGACCGCTCCGTGAGCGTGCCGGCCTCGATCCGCGACCGGACCGCGATCGTGGGCGTCGGGGTGAGCCCGTTCTACCGCCGCGAGGCCCAAAGCCCGATGCGCCTGGCCGCCCAGGCGTTCAAGGCGGCGCTGGACGACGCCGGCCTCGGCAAGGACGCCGTCGACGGCCTGGCCATCAACATCGGCTGGCCGCTGGGCGTCGACTACGACCGCTTCGCCGAGTCCCTCGGGCTTCGCCTCAGCTTCGCCGCGCAGTCGTGGACCCACGGGCGGTTCGTCAACACCATGCTCCAGCACGCGGTGCTCGCGGTGTCCGCCGGGCTGGCCCGCTGCGTGGCCTGTGTGTGCGCGGTGTCGTTCATCGGCGAGCGCCAGATCCTGGGCGGTCCCGGCGATTTCGAAGGCACGCGGGAGGAGGGCGGCACCCACGAGGAGAATCCCGTCTACGGTCTCACCGCGCCGGCGGCGGGCGCGGCGCTCTCGGCGCAGCGGTACTTCGGGCTCTACGGCGCCACCAGCGAGCAGCTCGCCGCCGTGCCCATCGCGTTCCGCCGCCACGCCGTGCTGAACCCGCACGCCCTCATGCGGACGCCCTTGACGCTCGCCGACCACCAGGCCTCGCGCTACGTGGTGGAGCCGCTCCACCTCTACGACTGCTGTCTCGTCTCCGACGGCGCCGCGGTGGTGCTGGTGACGTCGGCCGAGCGCGCCCGCGACGGCAAGAAGCGGCCGGTGCTCATCGGCGGGCTGCAAGGCATGCGCGCGGGCCGCGACGAGTTCCTCTTCGGGCTGCCCGGTCTCGGCATCGGCCAGCAGCGCGCGTTCCGTTACACGCCGGGCGACGACCAGCTGCAGGCACTCCGCACGGCCGGCGTCACCCAGCGGGACATCGACGGGCTCTACACCTACGACGCGTTCTCACCGCTCGTGTGGTTTCTGCTCGAGCGCTTCGGCTTCTGCGGCCTCGGCGAGGCCGCGGGGTGGACGCAGCGGGGGCGGATCGAGCTCGGGGGCGAGCTGCCCATGAACACGTCGGGCGGGCTCCTCTCCGAGGCTCACGTGTCCGGCTGGAACTCCATCGTCGAGCTGGTGCGCCAGCTCCGCGGCGAGTGCGGCGAGCGCCAGGTGCAGGAGGCCCGGGTGATGCAGTTCGCCACCGCCTGGGGTGACGCGACCATCTTCCATGTTTGAGCGAGTCGTGAGCGTATTCGAGGAGCGCCCCGGGGAACCCGGGGCGCGAAGAGCGCTGGGGGGGCTTGGGGGACCCTGCGAGGCCCCCCATGTGGGCTGAGCCATGAGCGAGTACGCCAAGCCGCTGCCGCGCCTGACCGCGCTCAACCGGCCGTTCTGGGAGGCGACGCGGCGCCACGAGCTGCGCCTGCAGCGGTGCGCGGACTGCGCGCGCGTCCGTTACCCGCCCAGCCCGGTGTGTCCGGAGTGCCTCTCGGAGCGGAGCGAATGGACCCGTGTGAGCGGGCGGGGCACGGTCACGACATGGGTGATCTTTCACCAGAAGTACTTCGAGTCGTTCGCCGCCGATCTCCCTTACCACGTCGTGCAGGTGCAGCTCGACGAGGGACCGCGCCTCACCGCCAACCTGGTCGACGTGCCAAACCGCGAGCTGCGCATCGGCATGCCCGTCGAGGTCGTCTTCGACGACGTCACCCCGGAGATCACCCTCCCCCGCTTTCGCCGCGCCCGCGAATGAATCGCGGGAGTCTCACACGGAGGGGCCGTCCTGGATGGCGGCGGCGAGCTTACCGGGAACGCGGCGGCCGTCGCCCGCCTGACCGCTGAGCTTTCCGTTCTCGACGACCACCTTGCCGCGCAGGATCACCAGGGCGGGCCAGCCGTGGACTTCCCAGCCGTCCCAGGCGCTGTAGTCGGAGCCGTGCAGATCCTCGGAGCGGAGCGTGCGCCGGACGGTGGGGTCAAAGACGACGACGTCGGCGTCGCTGCCCGGGGCGAGCACGCCCTTTCTTGGATACAGGCCGAGGA
>JBGPYK010000330.1:0-3938 GCA_041493245.1 Methylomirabilia bacterium
CGCATGCTCAAGACCAAGGTCATGGAGCGGCGCACCGCCAGGGGCTTCACGGGCCAGGTGGACGACGCCCTGATCCTCGACGTGATCGGCGCCTACCGCAAGCAGCTCCAGAAGGCGATCGCCGAGTACGAGAAGGCCGGCGAGCGCGGCGCCGCCCAGGCGGCCGAGCTCCGCTTCGAGGTGGAGTTCTGCGAGCGCTACCTGCCCAAGGGCCTCGACGAGGCGGCGGTGCGCGCCCTCGTCAAGGAGCGCCTGGGCGCGCTCGGCCTCACCGACCCGAAGCAGGTCGGGCGCCTGGTGGGCGACGTCATGAAGACCCACAAGGGCCAGGTCGAGGCGGCCGACGTCAAGCGCTTCGCCGAAGAGCTGCTGAAGTAAGCCACGCCGTCCTACGTCGCACGCTTCGTTCTGGGCGGCATCCCGAGCGCTTCGCGCACCTTGCGAGTCAGAACACCCGGCGTGAACGGCTTCTGAAGGAACGGCAGCCCCGCGTCGAGCACCCCGTGTTGCACGATGGCGGTGTCGGCATACCCAGACATGTAAAGGACTTGAATGTCCGGGCGCACGGCCCTGAGTCGTTCGCCGAGCTCCGGCCCACTCATCTGTGGCATGACCACGTCCGTGACGAGGAGGTGGATCGTTTCGTCGTGCCGACCGACGGCCCCGAGGGCCTCGTTCGGACCGGACGCCACGAGGACCGTGTAGCCCTCGGCTTCCAGAATCTCCTGCGCGAGATCACGGACCCCATCTTCGTCTTCGACGAGCAGGATCGTCTCCCATCCGCGGCCCGTCGTGCCCACGGGCTCGGGCGGAGCAGCGGCGAGCGCCTCGGTGACCCTTGGAAAGTAGACCTTGAACGTCGTTCCGCGGCCGGGCTCGCTGTACACCCAGATATGCCCGCCGCTCTGCTTGATGATGCCGTAGGCCGTCGAGAGCCCCAGGCCCGTCCCCTTGCCGGGCTCCTTGGTGGTGAAAAACGGCTCGAAGATCTGCGCCTGAGTGGCCTGATCCATGCCGACCCCGGTGTCGCTGACTGCGACCATCACGTAGGGTCCCGGCCGGACTTCCGGATGCGTGCGCGCGTACGCTTCGTCGAGCTCGACTTCGGCGGTCTCGATCGTCAGGCGGCCGCCCCGGGGCATCGCGTCACGCGCATTCACCACGAGGTTCAGGATGACCTGCTCAATCTGGGTGGGATCGGCATTCACCCGCCCGCAATCGGGGCTCCCCACCGTCGTGATGGTGATGTCCTCGCCGATCGTCCGTTCGACCAAGCGGCTTATGCCCTCGACAACGACGTGAAGGTTGAGCACCTGAGCCTGGAGCACCTGTTTCCGCCCGAACGCAAGCAACTGCCGGGTCAGCGCCGTTGCGCGCTTGGTCGCGTCGCCGATTGCGCTGAGATCCCGGGCTGCCGGGCTGCCGGGCCCGAGCCGCTCGGTTGCGATCACGGCGCGACCCGCGATGACCGTGAGCAGGTTGTTGAAATCGTGCGCGATCCCGCCCGCCAGCCGTCCGATGCTCTCCATCTTCTGCGCCTGAATCAGCTGCGCCTGCGTCCGCTTCAGATCCTCATAGGCCTGCTCGGTCTGCTGGTAGTGCCGCGCATTCTCCAGGGCGGTCGCTGCATGGCTGGCGAAGGCCTCGATCAAATGGATCTCCTCGGTGGTGAACACGCGTCCAGGCAGGACGCCGATCCCGAGAGCGCCGATCACCTGTCCCATGACCGTCAGCGGCGCAGCGAGCACGGCCCGGTACGGAGCCCGCTCGATTCGCGCGCGCGCCGCGGGCGTCAGCGTGACCCGGTGATCGGCCAGAAGATCCTCGGTGTGTACCACTTGGCGCGTCAGAACCGCGAGGCCGACGACGCCCGTGCCTTTCGGAAAGGTCACGCTCTCGGCCGCGGCGGGCCCGACGTCCCCGGACCCGGCCACCGTCGCCAGATCCTCCGTATCGCGCTCGAGCCGAAAGACGGCGGCGTTCTCCGCGCCGAACAGGGCGCGGACGCTGTCCGCGATGCGCTGCGCGACTTCCTTCACGTCCAGCGACTCAGAGATCGTGCGCCCGACTTCCGCGAGCGATTCAGCCTCGCGGCGACGCCGGTCGCTCTCGGAATAGAGCCGGGCGTTCTGGAGCGCAAGCGCCGCCTGATCGCCGAACGCCGACAGGAGTCCCACCTCTTCCTCGCGGAAGACTCGCCCGCGGGAGTCAGCGATCGCCAAGGCACCGATCACTTCGCCCCGCGCTCTGAGCGGCACGGCGGCCACGGCAACGTATTGGCTCTCCCGGATCTCTTCGCGCACCCATGCAGGGAGCACCACCCTCGGATCGTCGAGCTGGTCAGATAACCGCACCGGCCGCCCTTCGGCAATCGCCCGGCCCACGGGGCCCTCGCCCGCGGCGAGCCGCTGTCCGACCCACTTCGATTGGTCGGCCTCGCCCGCGGCAGCCACACACACCAGAGCGCCCGAGCCGCGCTCGAGCTGGAAGAGGGTGGCCCGCCGCACCTTGAAGAGAGCGACCAGCGCGCGCACGACCTTTCCGGCCGCCTCGTCGACGTCGAGAGTCCCCGCCAACTCGCGCCCTACCTCCGCCAGCGCTTGGGCGGTCTCTTCCGCCCGCCTGCGCTGGGTGATGTCGCGCGCGATCGAGGACGCGCCCCTGATCGTGCCCACGCCGTCTTTGATCGGAGAGACCGTGAGCGACACGTTAACGGGAACGCCGTCTTTCCTGACCCGCACCGTCTCGAAGTGCTCGATCCCATCGCCTCGCCGAAGTCTTTCGAGCAACGCCGCCATCTCGCCCGAGCGGTCACGTGGGGCGAGGACGGAGATCGGACGGCCCGTGATTTCTCCGGCGGAGTAGCCATAGAGCGTCTCGGCGCCCCGGTTCCAGCTGACGATGGTCCCGTCCAGAGTCTTCCCGATGATGGCGTCGGCCGACGATTCCACGATGGCCGCCATTTGTCCCAGCGCCGCCTCGGCCTTCAGGCGCGCGGCGATGGCGTCCGCGCGCGCGCGCGCTGCGTCTGCCATCTGGCGCGCGACGTCGTCCACTTCGGAGATGCTCGATCCTCCGGCCGCGGAGGGGATCTCCCCCTGCGCAAGCGCGCGAGCGGAGGCCGAGAGCGACCCGATCCCCCTGGCGATGCGCCGACCGAATACCGCGGCCAATACGCCGGCGAGCAGCAAGAACACGACGCCGCCGGCCGTCACCACCAGCAGCGAACTCCGTCCCGGGGCCTCCACGACCGCGACAGGCACCGCGAGACTAACCGTCCATCCGGACAAGCCAGAGCGGCTGTAGGCTTGATACACGGACACGCCGTCGATCGTCACGGAGCTGAGGGATCCCTCCTCGGACTGCTGGCTCTGCGTCACGAACGCGGCGGGTGCGGGCTTGCCGAGCCACTCCTCGATGCCCCGCGACCGGGCAAGGATGGTCCCCTTCCGGTCGGTGATCGTGGCGACCCAATCCGCCGGAATCTTGCTCTCGGAGAGGAGACGGCTCAGCGAGGCGACGTCGAGCCCCGCCGACAGCACATACTTGAGCTGCCCGCCGCGCGTGACGGGCACGGTGATCCCGATGATCGGCGCCCCGGACACCGGACCGACGAAGAGATCGGAGATGGCGGGCGCGCCGGTGTCGAGGGCGCGCCGGATCACCGGGAGGTCTCTGGAATTGGGCAGCGGGGCGCCGAACGGACGGAAGAGGTTGATGAGCTGCTGACCGGAGAGATCGATCAGATTGATCGTATTCCAGCCCGGGTGGGCCGTCAGCACCCGTTGCGCCCGCCCATAGAACGCCTTGAGTTCTCCGGTATCGAGCTGCTCAGAAGTGGCGAGGGCCTGCAGGGTGGAAATGGACGCGCTGAGCTCGCGATCGACCGCAACCGAGAGGGCTCGCGCGGTGTCCCGGCGGCCGCGTTCGAGGGCCGC
>JBGPYK010000402.1:0-3416 GCA_041493245.1 Methylomirabilia bacterium
GCGAACTATCCGGTCGCGCTCGACCCGAAGCTGACCATCGGCAACCGCTACGGCGTCACCGGGACCCCCTACACCGTCGTCATCGACCGCAAGGGCGAGATCACCGCACGCATCACCGGCGCAGCCGCGCCCGCGCGCCTGCCCCGCATCCTCGACGACGCGCTCCGCCAGGGCGCACCCAAAACCTAGCCCGCCTGCTACTCACGGCTTGAGCATGACCTTGATGGCGCCCTCTTCCTTGCGGTCGAAGATCGCGTAACCCCGCGGCGCCTCACCGAGCGGCAGCGTGTGGGTGATGATCCGGGCGGGGACGGTCCTCCTCAGCGTGAACTATTCATGATCGATGTTCGCTGGCGTCGGACAGGTTCTGTGGATCTGTAGGGCGGGGGCTTGTCCCCCGCCGGCGCCATCTCTCATCGGTCAGCGAGCGGCGGGGGACAAGCCCCCGCCCTACACTCGCGGCCCGGCGGCGCTTACCTCGCACTGCCGCGCTCGTACAGTACGAGGGCGGCGGCGCCGCGCATCGTCAGGCGCTTGTCGCCCGGCACGATGCGCACCCGCGTCGCCGCCAGCGCGCGCTTGAACGCGTACTCGGCCGCCGCGGCCAGGACCTTCGTCTCGAGCGCGGCGAACGAGGCGGCGACGCCGCCCGTCACGACGATGACCTCGGGATTGAGCCCGTTGACGATGACGCCGATCATCGCGCCCAGGGCCTGGCACGCCTCGTCCACGATCGCCGCCGCGACCGGATCACCTTCTGCGGCGCGACGGAAGACGAGCGGCGCCGTGATGGCCGCAGGGTCGCCGCCCGTGGCCGCGGCCAGCCCGGCTCCCGATTGAAGGGCCGCCCGTTCCCGCGCCGCTTCGGTGATCCCCCGCCCGCCCGCGTAGACGGCGAGGCAGCCGCGGCCCCCGCACCAGCAGGGCCGGCCGTCGAACTTCACCGGCGTGTGGCCGAACTCGCCGCCGAACCCCGCGACGCCCCGCACGAGCCGCCCGTCGATCACGACGCCCGCGCCGAAACCCGTTCCAGGGGCGAGCACGACGAGCGAGTGGGCGCCGCGCCCCGCCCCGAACGTCCACTCGCCGAGCGCCAGCGCGTTGACGTCGTTGTCGACGAAGACGGGCAGCGTGAAGCGCGCGGCGAGCAGGGCCGCGAGCGGCAAGCCTGCCAACTCGGGAACGTGGTGGATCTCGTCCCCAATGCGGCCACTCTCGGGGTCGATGATGCCGGGGACGCCGACACCGATGCCCTCGATCGCGATGCCCCGCGATTCGGCGCCGGCACAAAGAGACTCGATCAGCCCGGCGATCGTCTCAAGTGCCCGGCCTCGCCCCTCGCGATGCGTCGGCGCCTGCGCCTCGAGCAAAACCTCGCCAGCCGTCGTGACGACTCCCGCCGCCGTCGTCGTCCCACCGACATCGACGCCGAGCAAGGCAGTCGTCATTCAACTACCGCCGCGGGCTGATCAAAACGGGCCAGATGCTAGGCGGCGAGCGAGCGGCGACTGAGGCGTAGGCCGCCTACGCCGCCGCAGTGCGAGGTGAGCACCGGTCGCCGGCGCGAGCCGAGCGGTGAAATGATCGAGATCTTCGAGCCGTTGAAGCGTCGGCTCGGTCGTCGGACGCCCTCGTCTCCTACTGCCACGCAGATGGCCCGTTTTCATCAGCCCGCCGCTCAGAGGTCGCCGAAGTGACAGAGAGTGATGCGTAGCGCTCCGGCGGCGGCGCGCGCCGCCGGCATACCGAGCCCCACCAGCTCCACCTCGCGCTGGCGCGCGTACCGGCTGAACGCGAGGTCGTCGTCGAACCACCCGGGATGCGTCATGAACTCGGACACACCGGGCGGGAGCCCGCGCAGGTGCGAGAGCGTGCGCGCCGGCGTCCAGTAGGCGCCCGGCCCCGACTCGCCGAAGAAGTGGTCAGGCGTCCTGAGCCCCGCCCCCCGCGCCCGCGCTCGCGCCATCGCGTCCTGGCTCCGCACGGGTACGCCGAGGCGCCGCGCGACCGCGAGCACGACCTCGCGCACGGGAGGCAGCAGGCCGACGTGATGGTGGGTGTCGAGGTGCGTCGGGGCGCGCTTCATAAGATTCAGGAAGCGCTCGACCTGGGCGTCGACCTCGGCTTCGACGTGCGCGACTTCGGCCCGCGCCGCGGCCCGGCGCGCGTCCCGGATGAAGCGGCCCCCTTCGTCGACGAGCGAGGCCGCGCGCGTGAGCGGGCGACCCAGCGTGAGGTTGACGTGCAGCCCCAGGCCGAGCCCCGACTCGCGCGCGCCGGCCGCGAGATCGGCGTCGATCGCGCAGGTCGCGAGGACCGTCGTGCTCGTGACGATCCCGTGGCGGTGCGCGGCGAGGATGCCCGCGCTCACGCCCCGCGTGAGCCCGAAGTCGTCGGCATTGACGATGAGCCGCCGGGTCATGAAACTCAGGCGGGAAGCGTCCCCTGCACGATGAAGCGCTCCACCGTAGCGGGCAAACCGGCGGGCGACAGCGTGCCCTCGGCGTCGAGACCGCGGATGTGGTCGAGGCGTTCGTACCCGATGCGCGGGAACGACTGGACCTCGCTCGCGACGATGGAGGGAACGAAGCCCGCCGCCTCGAGCTTGGCGAAGGCCTTCTTGCGTCCGAGGAAGGCGAAGATGCTGAACACGAGGCGGCCGCGCGGCGCCAGGTGCTCCGCGGCTCCCGCGATCACCCGATCGATCAGCTCCCAACCGTCGAGCCCGCCATTGTCGGCGGCGGCGACGGCGTCGTCACGCACGCGCGCGGGCGGCGTCGGCATCTGGGGCGGGTTCGTACAGATCAGGTCGAAGCGCTCGCCGGCCACCGGGGCGTAGCCGTCCCCCACCCGCGCGTCGACGGCCACGCCGTTCAGCATGGCGTTGACGCGGACGGTATCGACCGCCTCGGGGACGATGTCCGTGGCCACCACGCGGGCCCCCGCCCGCGCGGCCAGCACGGCAGCGAGGCCGAGCCCGGCCCCGATCTCGAGCACCCGCTCGCCCGGCGCGACCTTCAGGTGACGGCAGAAAAACAGCGACCCCGCCTTGGGCGGCTGCACGCCCTCCGACACGCGGAAGACGCAGTCACGCCAGGTGAAGAGGAGGAGCCCGCCGTCGCCGGGGCTACTTTCCAAGGACCTTCCGGAAGTACAGGCGCAGCGCCTCCTTGAGCTGAGCGCGCGCGCCCGCCGACGTCTTGGCGTCCTCGAGCGTATCGATGTCGAGCTGCAGCGGGACGCCCTCCTTCTTGACGCCGTCCAGCTCGGCGGTGAGACCGCACCGCTCGTCGGATTCGGTGAAGACGATCTTCGCCTTCTTGAACGAGCCGTCGTCCTGCCCGATCTGCTGGACGACTTCGGTGATGACGCGCTTGATCTCCTCGGCCTCGCCCGCGGGGACGGTCGAGAACGCC
>JBGPYK010000283.1:0-4283 GCA_041493245.1 Methylomirabilia bacterium
CGGTGCAGCGCCACCGAACCGCCGTTCCGAAACGAGTTCTGGAATCACCACGAGCCGGGGATCTATGTCGACGTCGTGTCCGGCGAGCCGCTGTTCGCCTCCGTCGACAAGTTCGATTCCGGCACCGGCTGGCCGAGCTTCATCCGGCCGCTCGAGGCGGACAACGTGGCGGAGCACACCGACACCTCGCATGGGATGCGCCGCGTCGAGGCCCGTTCCGCCCGGGCCGATTCCCACCTCGGCCACGTCTTTCCCGACGGCCCCGGCCCGACCGGGCTCCGCTACTGCATCAACTCGGCGGCGCTCCGGTTCATTCCGGCCGCGAAACTGGAGGAAGCCGGCTACGGGAAGTACGCGGTGTTGTTCGTGACGGCGAAGTCCGAGCGGTAAATCAGGAGCCGAAGAGGCCTGGCCGGTGTTGGCTCAGACCGGCCCGGCGCCGGGCGGTGCAGCGCCCGCGAGGCCGGTCAAATGGACCGCACAGTTGAGCAGCCGCACGCGCCAGGGCGCCGGCCCGTCGACGATGGTCAGCGACGTGTTCTCCCAGCGCTCCGGCACCGCGTCGCCGGGCGGGAGCCGCAGGTGCCGCGCGGCCAGCGACCGGCAGACCAGGCCGTGGGTGACCACCGCGAGATGCCCGTCGGTCTCGGCTGCTCGGGCCTGCACCAGCTCCCACGCGCGGTCGACGCGCGCGTGAAACGTCTCCCAGCTCTCGCCGCCAGGCGGCGCGTAGTCCAAGGCGAAGAGATCAAAGTCGAGTTGAGCGTAGGGCGTGCCCCGGATGTCGCCGAAGTTGCGCTCCTGGAGCAGCGGGTCCAACTCGAGGGGCGCACCGGTGGCCCGGCGCAGGGGTTCCGCGGTCGTCATCGCTCGGGCGAAGTCACTCGCCAGGATGCGGGCGATCCCCAATGTCGCGAGTCGCCGCGCGAGGCGCTCGGCCTGGGCCACCCCGCGGGGCGAGAGCGCGGCATCCGGCATTTGCACGATGCGCGCGGCGTTGCCGGCGGTCTCGCCGTGGCGGACGAGGAAGATGGTGCGGCCGTCGGCGCCGATCACCGCACCGACTTGCAGCCGACGCCAACGACGGCGGTGGACTTCGGAGGAAGGCTCGGCATCGCGCGAGAGATAGCACAGCGCCCGGAGCCTGGCAACGTTCGCCCCACCCTGCTAGCCTACTCACGGTTCGGGCCGCAGGCGGCTGAAAAAGGCCCATCTGCTTCGTTGGCGCCCTTGGCCGCACGCTCAACGTACAGGGAGTACGCCTCGCGTGCGGCCGGCGGGCGCCGCCTCGCATCTGAACCTTTTTGAGCAGCCTCTGGGTTTTTCCGCATGCTGCTAGCCCGCATCGCTGCGGAGGCCGCAGCGGCGATAGAACCGGACGGCGTTGTCCCAGAACAGCGTGTGCTTGCGCGACTCGAGCATGTCCCAGCCGAGCACGGTCTCCACCGACTTCGGGAAGTGACTCTCGCCGTGCGGATAGTCCGAGGCGTACATCAACACGCCGTCGCCGACGAGATCGCACACCGCGTTGGTGAGCGGAGCCCCCTCGGGAATCTCGATGCTCTGGAAGTAACGACCACTCATCACGTACTCGCTGGGTTGCCCGCGGAGCTTCGGGAGCGCGGCCGCGATGGTGCGAGCGTGCTCGTCGATTCGGGCCATCCAGAACGGCAGCCAGCCGTGGCCCGCCTCGAGGGTGCCCAGGCGCAACTCGGGATGCCGATCCATCGCGCCGCTGCCGATCAACGCCGCCATGTTGCGCATGCCGCACCAGGGATGCGCGGCCGAGCGCTGCAGCCAGAGATTGTCCCAGGTGTCCTGGCCGCCGGGAGCGTACGGCGGCATCACGGTGAACGTGTGGAGCACCACCGCCAGATCGAGCGCGGCCGCTTCCGCCCAGATCGGCTCGAAGTCCGGGTGATCGATCGGGACGCCGTAAGGCGCGTAGAGCATCACCGCCCACGCCCACCGGGAGTTCCGCCAGCGACGGATCTCCTGGACGCTCGCCTCGACGTCGCGGGCGCACGCGAGGATCACACCGCCGAGGCGGTCGGGGAAGGCTCCGCAATAGTCGTCCATCCACCGGTGATACGCGCGATACATCGCCAGCTCGAGTCCCACGTCGTCGCCGGTCGTCCACGTCCCGAACCATCCTGAGGGCAGCGTCAGGTTCACGTCCACGCCCTCGTAATCCATGTCGCTGATCCGTTCGGCGGGATCGTGGTCGACACGAGTCGAGGCGGCCTTCTCGCGCTGAACGCCGGTGAACCCGGCCATGTAGCCTCCGGGCGTTTGCTCTGCCTGTGCCTCGCCGAGGCGCCGGCGATAGTGTCGCTGGCCTTTCGTGTACGTGATGCGCCCGTGCTTGTCGACGGATCGGTAGTCCTCCCAGCGTGCGAGCGTCGCTCTCTCGGCGTCCGAGAGGTACGGCGAGAGCACCTCCATGTACGGACCGACGTGGGTGTCGGAGTCGAAGATCTTGAAGCCGTTCCGAGCCATCTCGTTCTCCCCTCGTTAGCCCCGAACACAGTCGCGCGGGACCTGGGCAACGTCCTCGAGGTCCTCCAGGCGCCAGAGGCGGCCGAGGAGGGCCTTCGCCCGCCCGGCGCCGAGAAATTCCTCCGTGAGGCCGAGGAATTTCTTGCCAATCTCGGCGTCGCTCATCGTATTCGAGAGGTCGCCCTGGTCGCCCCCGGATTCGCCGACAAACCGCTCGCCCCGGCGCGTCACGACGTTGACGCGCGTGCGATGCTCCACCGGGAGTCTCTCGTAGGCGTGTGTGAAATCAGCGTTGGTCACGACTTCGATCTTCCCAAGGAGCGCGCGCAGCTCGGGATTGTGCAGGTGATCATCGTCGAATTGCCGCGGCGTCACCGTGCCGTCCATCAACGCCGCGGCCACCACGTACGGGATGCTGTGGTCGGCGGTCTCTCGGGAGTCCGGGTTCCAGTGGTGCTCGCCGGTCCCCATGCCGACCTTCGCACGCTCATAGACTTCGACGGTGACTCGCTCGACGTCCGCGATTCGGTTCCTGAGGGAAGGCGCAACCTTCTCCGCGGCAAGGATGGAGGAAATCGTGGAGGCGCAGGAGGCGCGCGGCTTGATCATCGTGTCCTGCACCTTGAACGGATGGCCGTCACCGCCCATGACATCGAGGGAGAACGGCTGACTGGCCACGTGGCTACACCAGCCCGCCTTGCCCTCGAAGGGGAGATGCGGCCCGTCCATGCCTTCGCGAGCGAGCAGCGCGGCGAACACGCCCGATCTCCCGGCATGGCCCGCCGCCACGGCCTTCCACATCGAGAGATGGCCGGTGCGGACCTGTCTCAGGATGTTATTGGACACGGCGGCCATCGAGATGCAGTGCGCGAGCTGATCGGCGGAGAGGCCCAGCAATCTGCCGGCCGCCGCCGCGGTGCCCAGACAGGAGAAATTCGCGCAGTCGAAGCCTTCGCTCTGGATCGCGTCAGAGAGTCGCAGATAGATCTCGTAGCCCAGGACCACGGCGGTGATGAACTCGCGCCCGCCCGCCCGCGTATGCTCGGCCACGGCCAGGATGGGCATCAGTACGTCGCTGGGATGACCACCGCTGCTTCCCGGCCAGTGGTACACGTCGTTCATCTCGACGTAGCGGGCCGTGGTGGCGTTGACGAAGGCCGCCATGTCCGGGGTCGTCTTGAGCGACGTACCGATCATGGTGGCCCCACCGGGATCTGGTACCCGGGCCGCCATCCCGCGCGCGATCCGGCACGGCTCGCCGTGAAAGCCGCCGATCAGGGCGCCGAGGGTGTCGATCACGCGCACCTTCGCGGCATGGATCGCCTCCGGGGGAAGGGCGTCGTCGCGCAATCGGCACGTGTAGTCCACGAGGCGCTGCTGGATGCTGTCCACGGTTTCTCCTCCTGCCGGGTTCATGGCGTGACGACCACTTCGTCGCCTTCGACGGCAAACGTGTGATCGAACCCCTCCGACACCCACTCCATGTAGCGCACCATGTCGTCGAAGCGTGGGTCGCCCCGGCGGAGCACTTCCGGACGGTACTGCGTGTCGATCATCATCGGCAGGAACGACACCCGCGTCACGCCGGACTTGGTGCCGGACTTGGTGAAGGTCGCCTTCGCGAGCAGCGACCGCTTGGCGTCGCGCCCGTAGGGAAGCCACGGATAGTTCGGGTCCTGATCCGTGTGGTTGCGCAGGGCGCCATGCGCCCAGGGCGCCTCCGTCCATGAAGGGGAAGGAAACGGCTTGGTCATGCAGAAGTTGCTCAGGCTGTAGAAAATCGC